>WQZC01000106.1 GCA_009780925.1 Actinomycetes bacterium
CGAAACGGCGGTGTGCCGCGCCCCGACGATCGGTTCGAACGGGTGCAGCTCGGCGGGCCGGGCGCCGCCGATCACCCGGTCGTAGGCCTGCGACCCGATGCCGGCGACGGCGGTCAGGCCGCCCTCGGGATGCAGCGCGGCCACCTGGGCGGTGAGCTTGTCCAACCCGGCGAGCAACTGGCGGACGGCGCGCTCGCCGCCCGGGTCGACGGTCAGCACCAGGTAGATCGCGGCTGGGGTCAGCTCCGCCAGCACGGGTTGCGGTCGGCCCGCTCCGGTCATGTTCGCCTCCGGTGTCTTCGTGGCGCGGCGTTCGTCATCACGGCGCACGTTCAACCTAGCGCGGCGCGGTCGCGTCCGCGATGGCTCGGCGAAGTTGTCGGCGCGGCGCGTTACAGTGCGGCGCGTGAGTGAGAACCAGACGCAATCGGTCCCTAGGGCGGACCTGATGCACTACCTGCGCCAGGTGCGCGGCGCGGTGACGCGTGGCCTGGATGGGGTGTCGGAATACGACCTCCGCCGGCCGCTGACCCCGAGCGGGACGAACCTGCTCGGGCTGGTCAAGCACCTGGCCAGTGTCGAGGCGGGCTACCTGGGCGGCTGCGTGGGCCGGCCGCTGCCGATCCGGATGTCCTGGCTGGAGGACGGCTCGGTCTGGGACGGCGCGGACATGTGGGCGCGCGCCGACGAGTCGAGCGAGTCGCTGCTGGCGCTGTACGCAGCGGTCGGCGCGCACTCCGAGCAGGTGCTCGCCGAGCTGCCGATGGACACCCCCGCCACCGTGCCGTGGTGGCCGGAGGAACGGCGGGTGACCACACTGGGCCACCTGCTGGTCCGGGTGGTCGCCGAGACGGCCCAGCACGCAGGGCACATCGACATCCTGCGCGAGGGGATCGACGGTCGCGGCGGCGAGGACCATGACTCATTCGGTGACGCGGAGCACTGGGCCGCCTACGTGCGCGCGATCCAGCAGGCAGCCGATCATTTCCGACCCCGCGCGGCAGGCCCAGCCCTGACGACGGCGGGCACTGACCCCTCTGGGAGTATCTAGGCATGCCAGCCGCGACTCGGCCCCCGGCCGACGCCAAGAAGACCGCTGCCAACAAGAGCGCTGAGCGCTCCACCGCCCCGATCGGTCCGTTGGACCGATTTTTCGAGATAACCAAACGCGGCTCGACCATCACGCGCGAGGTGCGCGGCGGTTTCGTCACCTTCTTCGCGATGTGCTACATCATCGTGCTGAACCCGCTGATCCTGTCCACCGCGCCAGCGGCGAACGGCAAGTTCATCACCGGGGCGTCGGCCAACGGGCCCAGTGTCACGGCCGTGGCCGCGACCGCCCTGGTGGCCGGTGTGATGTCCATCCTGATGGGCCTGATCGCGAACTTCCCGATGGCGATGGCCGCCGGTCTGGGCGTCAACTCGGTGGTCACCTTCACCATCGCCCAGCAGTCCGGGATGAGCTTCGCCGACGCGATGGGTGTCGTGGTCATCGCCGGCCTGATCATTTTCGTCTTGGTGATGACCGGGTTCCGGCAGGCCGTGTTCAACGCGGTGCCGCACGCGCTCAAGCTGGCCATCTCGGTCGGCATCGGCCTGTTCATCGCGTTCATCGGATTCGCCAACGCCGGCTTCAGCATGCCCGGGGCCGGCACCCCGGTGCAGTTGGGCACCGGCGGCTCGCTGGCCACCTGGCCGGTGTTCGTGTTCGTCATCGGCCTGCTGCTGACCATCGTGCTGGTGTCGCGCAAGGTCAAGGGCGGCATCCTGATCGCCATCGTCGTGACCACCATCCTGGCCGCGATCGTGCAAGCCATTGGGAACTTCGGCGCCCGTTACGATCCCGGAGGCGGCAAGCCGGTGATCAACCCGGACGGCTGGCAACTGAACGTGCCGACGCTCGATGGTGGGAAGGTCGCCGGCAAGCCGGACTTCTCGATACTTGGGCACTTCTCGATTTCTGGCGCGTGGGTGCACCTCGGAGTGATCACCTTCATCATGATGGTGTTCACCGTGTTCCTGTCCGACTTCTTCGACCTGATGGGCACCTCGGTGGCCATCGGCGCCGAGGCCGGCCTGCTGGATGAGAAAGGCATGCCCGCCAGGACGCGGGAGATCCTGGCCATCGACGCTCTTGGCGCGGTCGCCGGCGGCGCGGGCGGCATTTCCTCGAACACCGGGTTCATCGAGTCCGCGTCCGGCGTGGGCGACGGCGCGCGCACCGGGTTGTCGACCATCGTCACTGGCATCTGCTTCCTGCTGGCGACGTTCTTCGCCCCGTTGGTTGAGGCGGTGCCCTACGAGGCGGCCGCCCCGGCGCTGGTCGTGGTCGGCTTCCTGATGATGATGCAGGTCCGCTCGATCAACTGGGAGGACTTCGAGGTCGCCATCCCGGCCTTCCTGACCATCGTGGTCATGCCGTTCACCTACTCCATCACCAACGGCATCGGCGCGGGCTTCATCTCGTTCCTGGTCATCAAGGCGGCGCGCGGCAAGTTCAAGGAGATCCACTGGCTGATGTGGTTGGTCTCCATCCTGTTCGTCATCTACTTCGCCTTCGACCCGATCAAGAACGCGCTGCACGGCTGACACCGCGGCTCGGGGAACCTGGCGCAACGGCTCGGCGGCGGCAGCAACGCTGCTTGTGTGCTGATGCCTTGGCTCGGAAGGCCGAGCCAAGGCATCAGTGGTTTTGACGTTTCGGGGTGAGGGAAGAGCTGATGCTGTTCGCCGGTGTGGCCTGGTCCGAACGCGGGTTCGCGGTCGAGATCGTTGACGACGAGGGGAGCTCGGCCGCGCCGTCGCGACGCTTCACCGGCGGCCAGCTGTCGTCGCTGGTCGAGCATCTCACCGGCTGCGCCGTGGCCGTGGAGTCCACCAACGGCGTGCTGGACGGCTCGCTGATGGACGCCGGCCTCCTGGTGCGCCGGGTCGATCCCGCCGGGCTGCCGCCGCGCCCGCCGTTCGGCTCGGCTCCGGCGGCGGTGCTGGCCGAGTGCGCGCGCCGCGGCCAGGGAACTGAGCTGACCCGGGCCGGCGGCAGCCTCACCGGCCGCGACCGGGATGCGGACGCCGCCGCGGAAACCGCCGGGCCCCGCTTGGAGCACGCCCGCCGGGACCGGCCGGTGGTGGCGCTCACCTTCGACGACGGGCCGCATCCGCGCAACACCACGGCGATCCTGGACGTGCTGGACCGTCACCGCGTGCCGGCGACTTTCTTCTGCGTCGGCGTCAACACCATCGGCCAAGCGGAGCTGGTCGCCCGCGTCGCCGAGCGGGGGCACGAGATCGCCAACCACACCTGGTCGCACCCATTCCTGCCCGACCTCACGGCGGCCGAGGCGGTCGCGCAGCTGGCGCGCACCCGCGACGCGCTGGGCGAGATCACGGGGGCGACCACCAGGTGGGTCCGCCCGACCTACGGGGCGATCAGCGCGAGCGTCGAGCGAGCGTGGGCGGCCCAGCCGGAGACCGTCGTGTGCTGGGACGTCGACTCGAACGACTGGGCCACGCCGGGCGTGGCGGCCATCGTCGGCAACGTGCTGGGCGCGGTGCGACCAGGATCGGTCATCCTGATGCACGACGGTGGCGGTGATCGCTCGCAAACCGCAGCGGCGTTGCCGGAGATCATCGAGGGCTGTCGGGCATTGGGGTTGGACTTCGCCCGCATGTCCGACTGTCAGTGGCAGGCCCGCTAGACGGCGTCATCGGACGTCGCCTTGCGGTGGCGGCGATCGGTCCGCCCGGCCGCGCGGCTAACCCGGCCGGTGCCCCAAGTACACGCTCATGGAGGCGTCGACCGCGACTGGATCGGGCAGCGCGGCGCGGACTCGGCGCAAGGCGTCGGCGCGATCCGTCGCGTCGAGCCGCAGGTACGCCGAGACCGTGCCCAGCCGGGCGACGAAATCGTCGGCAGGCATCGTCAGCACGCGCGGCAGGTCGACCAGCGTGACGTCGACCAGGCCGTCCACCGCAGCCATCTCCGCGACTGACCACGGGTGTCCGGGGAGTGGGGCCGCAGGCGGCTCGGCCGGGTCGGTGGGCTCGGCCCGGTCGGTCGGGTCGGCTGGCGCACTGGGGCAAGAGTCGGCGGGCAGCAGTTCCTCTTCCAGCTGACACAAGGCAGCGGCCAGTTGCGGGTCGGCCACATCGGTGGGGCGGGAGAACAGTGCCAGCACGCCGTGCGGGGCGAGCAGTTCCACTGCGCGCGTCCACCTGGTCGCCGGGTCGGTCCAGTGCCAGGACGCCGCCGCGAAAACAAGATCGAACCGACGGGTCGTCTGGTACCGCTCGAAAGCGGCCACAACCGGCTCGACGGGCAGGCCGCGGGTCATTCGTCGCAGCACCCGGGCCATCCGCGGGTCGGGCTCCAACGCGGTCACCGCGACCCCGCGCGCGGCGAACACCCGAGTCGCCTTGCCGGTGCCCGCGCCCACCTCCAGCGCGGTCCGCGCCGGCCCGCCGGCGTATTCGAACACCACGTCAGCCAACTCGCCGGAGTAGCCGAGCCGGTGGCGCTCATACGCGTCGGCGACCGAGCCGAACTCCAATCCGGCGGCGGCGAGCCGGTCGCGGTTGTCGGTCACCGGTCCGCTGCCTCCCTGTGCTGATGCTGATTTGGCCTCGCGCGTGAGCGCCGTCGCTGGGCGAACCGGTCAGGGGTCTTGGAACACGTCGTGTCCGCCCACCCGCCGCCAACGGACTCGCGTCTCACCGTCGGCGGATATCAGCTCGAAGGTGGCCCGGCCGTCGGGTGAGGCGAACGACCAAGTCATCTCCAGCACTCCGCTCGTGCCGTGCACGGCCTTGACGCGAAGCGACGCCGGCCAGGCGGTGGCCGGGTCGGCGGCGCACGCATCACAAGCCGGCGCGAATCGACGGGCGACCACCGCGCGGAAGGTGGCGCGATGGGCGGGACGCAACCGCCGATAATCCCGGTCGAACGCTGGCGTGGTTTCGAACTTCACTCGATTGTCGCCTCGGCCTCGGCCGAAGCGGTCGCGTCGAGCGCATGGAGGTGCGCTAGGAAGTCAGCGGTCGTCTCATGCACGGTCACTTCGCCTGCGGCGACGTGCGCGTCGACCTCACGTTCGCGCGCTTGCCGTTCGGCTGACCAGAACCACGCCTGGTCGGCTGGCACTGGTAGCGCGGCCCGCAACTCGACGACCCCGTCGTCGCGCTCGGTCACCTCGAGCTGCGCGCCGGGCTTGTCCAGGCGCATACGACGACGCAGCTCAGCGGGAAGCGCTAGCACGCCACGCCGTTGCACAGCCACGTATCCGTGAAATGTCACGGCACCATCATCTCAACCGCAGCAGCGAAACGGCAATGCTGCACTACCGCTAGTGCGAGGGGCGTGCTGGGCGACCCGCTCGCGAGCGGCCGCGACGTGTCGCTGGCGAGGCGCGGGTGCGAGCAGGCTGTGGCGCGCGGGCTGGCGGGTCGACGAGGGCGGTAGCGTCTGTCAGATGCTGGAGTTGCGCGAGATCCTGGCCGCCGTGGACGAGTGGTACCCGCCGGAGCTGGCCGAGTCCTGGGACGCGCCCGGCCTGACCTGCGGGGACCGCGCCGAGCCGGTCGACGCCGTGTTGCTGGCCGTCGACGCCGTGCCGGCCACCGTGGCGCAGGCGATCGACGGCGGGGCGCAGCTGCTGCTCACCCACCACCCGCTGCTGTTGCGCGGGGTGCACGGGGTGCCGGCCGAGCACCCGAAAGGCGCGCTGGTGCACCGGATGATCCGCGCCGGCGTGGCCCACTACGCCGCGCACACCAACGCCGACGCCGCCCGCCCCGGCGTCGCCGACGCCCTGGCCGACCGGCTCGGGCTCACCGGCACCCGTCCCCTGGAGCCGCTGCCCGCCGAGCCGCTGGACAAGCTGGTCACGTTCGTGCCGGTGGCCGACGCGGACCGGCTGCTGGACGCGCTCGCCGCCGCCGGGGCGGGCGCCATCGGCGACTACGACCGGTGTGCCTGGACCACCGAGGGCATCGGCACGTTCCGGCCCGGCACCGGCGCGCACCCGGCGATCGGACGGCCCGGGGAGATCGCGCGGGTGCCGGAGACCAGGCTGGAGATTGTGCTGCCCCGGTGCCGACGCGACGCAGTGGTGGCAGCGCTGCGGGCGGCGCATCCGTACGAGGAGGTGGCCTTCGACGTCTTCGAGCACGCCGCGCTGCCAAGCGAGCGCGGCGCGGGGCGGATCGGTGAGCTGGGATCGGCGCTGACGCTGCGCCAGTTCACCGCGCTCGCGGCGGCGGCGCTGCCGGCGACCAGCTGGGGGGTGCGCGCCGCCGGTGACCCGGACCGTCCGGTGCGCGTGGTGGCGGTCTGCGGGGGTGCCGGGGGGTCGTTGACCGACGCCGCGCGCCAGGCCGGCGCCGACGCGTATCTCACCGCTGATCTGCGCCACCACCCGGCGCTCGAAGCGGTCACCGAGCGCGGGCCGAGGGCGATGGCGCTAGTGGATGCCGCGCATTGGGCCACCGAGGCGCCTTGGCTCGACGTCGCGGCGCGGCGCTTGCGGGACCGGTTCGGCGCCGCGCTTAGGGTGGAGGTGTCCGCGCACGTCACCGACCCGTGGAGCTTGCATGTGCCCTCGACCGTCCCGTCCGCTGCCTCGCCCGCAGTGAGCGCGTCATGATCGCCGAACCGGCCGCCCAGGAACGCCTGCTGGAGTTGCAAGCCGCCGACACCGAACTCGCCCAACTGGCCCACCGCCGCGCGCACCTGCCCGAGCTGGAGGAGTTGGCCCGGCTGGTGGCGTCGGCCGATGAGCTGGCGCTGCGGGCGGCCGACCTGGGCGCGCAGGCCGCCGACTCGGACACCGCGCAACGGCGCTTGGAGAACGAGATCGACGGAGTCCGCGCGCGCGCCGACCGCGACCGAGAGCGGTTGACCGGCGGTGGGCTGCCGGCCAAGGAGCTGGACAGCCTGCAACACGAGGTGGCGACGTTGGCCCGCCGCCAGGGCTCGCTTGAGGACGAGCTGCTGGAGCTGATGGAGCACCGCGAGGGCCTGGACGGCGAACGGGCCGAACTGGCCGCCCGGCGGGCCGAAGCGGACGCCGAACGCGGCGCGCTCACCTCCCGCCGGGATGAGGCGATGGCGTCGATCGACGCGGCGTCGGCGACCCGGGCGGCGCAGCGCGCGGCGCTCGCCGATGGGCTGCCCGCCGACCTGCTGGGCCTGTACGACAAGATCCGTGCGGCCAGCGGGGGAGTGGGCGCGGCCGCGTTGCGGCAGCGACGCTGCGAGGGCTGCCGCATCGAACTCGCCGGCAACGAGCTGACCGCAGCGCGCGTCGCCGCCCCGGAAACCGTGCTGCGCTGCGACAACTGCCGTCGGATCCTGGTGCGCACCGACGCCTCGGGCCTGTGACCGGCGGGTCCGCGCGTGAGTGACCCGCGCCGGCCGAGCCGCCCGGTATCGTCCGGCCCGGCAGCGGCCGGCCGGGCGTCGCTCGGACCGGCGCCCGCGGCTTCGGGCCGGGCGGGCCAGGTTGGGTCGGAGGCGGGCGGTGGTCGCGTCATCGTCGAGGCCGACGGGGGGTCGCGCGGCAACCCCGGGCCGGCCGGCTACGGCGCGCTGGTCCGCGACGCCGACACCGGCGCGGTGCTGGTCGAGCGCAACGAGGCGATTGGCGTGGAGACCAACAATGTCGCCGAGTACCGGGGGCTGATCGCCGGGCTGAGCGCCGCCGCCGAGCTGGGCGCGGAGCGCGTCGCGGTGCGGATGGACTCCAAGCTGGTGGTCGAGCAGATGGCAGGGCGCTGGCAGGTCAAAAGCCCCGGCCTGCGCTCGCTCGCCCGCCAAGCCGCCGAGTTGCGATCGAAGTTCGTCGAGGTGACGTTCACCTGGGTGCCACGCGCGCAGAACAAACACGCCGACCGCCTGGTGAATGAGGCGATAGACGCGGCGGAGCGAAAAGCGCCGAAGACAGGCGCCGGTGGCGCCGCCGGATCAGGCTGGGGCGCACCCGACACCGACGGACCGGCCCAACCCGACGGCGGGCTTGGCGGACTGTTCGCCGCGCCAGCGCGGTCGGCGGCCGAGTCAACGTCCCCGACCGGGCGGGCGGACTCGGGACGCGAGCCGGCGCCGGCCGGGGGATGGGTGCCGCCGCACGGGACCCCGACCCGGTTGGTGCTGGTGCGGCACGGGGCCACCGAGCGGTCGGCGGAACGGAGGTTCTCCGGCAGCGGCGACGATGTGCCGCTGGACGCGCGCGGCGAGGCGCAGGCGGCGGCGCTGGCCCGCCGGTTCGTCGCGTTCAGCGGGGGACGGGCCGACGGCGGCACGGCGCTGCTGGCCGGACGCCCCGCCGCGCTTGACGATGTGGTGATCGTGTCCTCGCCGTTGGCGCGGGCGTGGCGCACCGCCGAGGTGATCGCCGCCGGCCGGCCGGTGCGCGCGGTCGCCGGGCTGGTCGAGGAAAGCTTCGGCGCGTGGGAGGGGGCGACGTTCGCTGAGGCCCGCGAGCGCTGGCCCGAGGAGCTGGCGGCGTGGCAGGCGTCGGCGGACGCCGCGCCGCCCGGCGGGGAGTCGCTGGCGGCGGTCGCCCGCCGGGTCCGCCGCGCCCGGGACGAGATCATCGCGTCCGCGCCGGGACGGACGGTGCTGGCGGTGACCCATGTGACGCCGATCAAGACGCTGTTGCGGCTCGCCTTGGACGCCCCGCCGACGGCGATGTTCCGCATGCACCTGGACACCGCGTCGGTGTCGGTGATCGACTACTTCGCCGATGGCAGCTGCTCAGTGCGGCTGGTGAACGACACCAGCCACCTGGTGTGACCGAAGCGAGCCTGTCGGGCCGTTGGCCTGCCGCGCCCGCGCTTCCGGTGCCTCGCTCGCGTTTCCGATGCCCCGCTGGTCGCGAACCGGCCGCGGTGCCCGCGCCCCCGCGTTCAGCGAACACGTCCCGGCCCCCGCTCGTCGCGAGCGGGGGCCGGTGCCCGGTGTGGGGACCGGGGGTCGTCAGCTATCGGTCGCCCTGCGGCGCCG
>WQZC01000107.1 GCA_009780925.1 Actinomycetes bacterium
GATCGCCGACGGGCAGGGGCTGTGCCAGGCGTGCAACCTTGCCAAGCAAGCCCCCGGCTGGGACCACCAGCCAACCATCGACCCAGACACCGGCCACACCGTGCGTGTCACCACCCCCACCGGCCACCACTACCAATCCACCGCCCCACCCATCCTCGGACCCAGACCGCCCAGACCGCGCATACCAAGACGAGCCCCGTCTCAACCAGGCGGCGGCGCGGGAGATCCGCGAAATCGGGCGACCCCAGCCATTGGGACCACCCACACCCGGGTTGCCTGAACTGGTGAATTCAGTGCCAGCCAGGGCGAACCCGGAGCGTGGCTCAGGCGCGCCCGGCGCGGTCCGCCGTCGCTCGGACCAGGGAGTCGTGGGCGGCGGCGACGACCCGCTCGACGGTTACGCCGAACCGCTCGAACAGCACCGCCGCAGCGGCGCTGGCCCCGAAATGGTCGATGCTGATGATCTCGCCGGCGTCGCCGACAAACTCCCGCCAGCCTTGCGCGATGCCGGCTTCGACGCTGACCCGGGCCCGCACCGACGGCGGCAGCACCTGGTCGCGGTAGGTCTGCTCCTGCGCGGCGAACCATTCCTGGCACGGCATGGAAACCACGCGCGTCGGGACGCCCTCCGCTTGCAGCCGATCCCGCGCGGTGAGCGCCAGGGAGACCTCGGAGCCGGTGCCGATGATGACCACCTCGGGCGCTCCGGCGAACGCCTCGGCCAGGATGTACCCGCCGCGCGCGGCGTCGACCACCGCGTCCGCGTCAAGCACCGGCAGCGGTTGGCGGGCGAGCGCCAGCGCGGCCGGTGCGGCGCGGTCGAGCACGGCCAGCCAGCAGACGGCGGTCTCGTTGGCGTCGGCGGGGCGCACCACGGAAAGGCCCGGGATGGCGCGCAGCGCGGCCAGATGCTCCACCGGCTGGTGTGTCGGCCCGTCCTCGCCCACCCCGATCGAATCGTGGGTGAACACGTAGGCGACCGGCAGCGCCATCAGCGCGGCGAGCCGGATCGCCGGGCGCAGATAGTCGCTGAACACCATGAACGTCCCGCCGTAGACGCGGGTGCCGCCGTGCAACGCGATGCCGTTCATGATCGAGCCCATGGCGTGCTCGCGGATGCCGAAGTGCAGGGTGCGCCCGTACGGGCCGCCGGGCCACAGCCGGGTTTGGTGGACGGCGGGGATGAAGCTCGGCTCGCCGTCCATGGTGGTGTTGTTGCTCTCGGCGAGGTCCGCCGAGCCGCCCCACAGCTCGGGCAGCACGGGGGCGAGCGCGGTGAGCACCTGGCCGGACGCGGCGCGGGTGGCGATCGGCTTGCCGGTCGGGAACGTCGGCACCGCGTCGGCCCAGCCGTCCGGCAGGGCGCGCCCGGCCATCCGGTCGAACCGCCGCTTGCCCTCGGGATTGGCCGCGGCCCAACGGTCGAAGGCCGGCCGCCAGGCGGCGTGGTCGGCCCGACCCCGCTCGACGACCTGGCGGGCGCGCGCCAACACCTGGGGGTCGACGGCGAAATGGGCGTCCGAGTCGAAGCCGAGGATCTGTTTGGTCGCGCGCACCTCGTCCTCGCCCAGCGCGGAGCCGTGGACTTTGCCGGTGCCGCGTTTGTTGGGCGCGGGCCAGCCGATGATCGAGCGCACCGCGATGATCGACGGACGGTCGGCCTGCAGCTGGGCCGCGCCGATGGCCGCCTCCAGCGCGGCCAGGTCCTCGACGCGGTCCACCCGGGCGGTGTGCCAACCGTAGGCGGCGTAGCGGGCCAGCACGTCCTCCGACCAGGCGATCGCGGTGTCGTCCTCGATGGAGATGCGGTTGTCGTCCCACAGCACGATCAGGTTGCCCAGCTGCTGATGCCCGGCCAGGCTCGACGCCTCCGCGCTGACGCCCTCCTGCAGGTCGCCGTCGCCGCAGATGGCGTAGACGCGGTGGTCGAAGACGGACTCGCCCGGCGCGGCGTCCGGGTCCCACAGGCCGCGCTCGCGGCGCGCCGCCATCGCCATGCCGACGGCGTTGGCGACGCCCTGGCCCAGCGGCCCGGTGCTGGTCTCCACGCCGGGGGTGAGCCCGTGCTCCGGGTGGCCGGGGGTGCGCGAGCCCCAGGTGCGCAGCGCCTGCAGGTCCGCCAGCTCCAGGCCGTAGCCGGACAGGTACAGCTGGGTGTAGAGGGTCAGCGAGGCGTGCCCGCCGGAGAGCACGAACCGATCGCGGGCCACCCAGCCCGGGTCAGTCGGGTCGTGGCGCAGCACCCGCTGGAACAGCAGGTAGGCCATCGGCGCCAGGCTCATCGCGGCGCCCGGGTGGCCGCTGCCGACCTTCTGCACCGCGTCCATGGTCAACACCCGGGCGGTGTCCACGGCTCGCTCATCTAGCTCTGTCCACCATCCGGGGCGGGTGGGGGCGATGGGGCATTCGGTTGGCTGCGCGCTCACGGCAGCCAGCGTAATCGGGCGCCGCTCAGCCGCGCGGGAAGGTGACCGGCACGCGCACCGGGCGCGCCACCGTCAGGGTGAAGTCACCGCCGTCGAGGAACGTCCGGGTGGTCGAGCCGGCGATGGTGAGCGTGCCGGAAGTCAACGAAGCGGGCACCTCGAAGGTGTCGTAGATGCTGGCGGCGCTGTGCGAGATGTTGCGGGCCTTGATCGGCTTGCCGCCGGCCGGGGTGAAAGTGAGCAGCCCCGGCTCGAAGGCGTAGCCGCGCGCCGGCTTGTCGTGGGCGTCGGTGTAGGTCAAGCTCAGGGTCAGCAGCGCGTTCCCGGGCTTGCTGGGTTTGGCCCAGCTCGCGCCCGGCGGGGTCCAGTCCAGGCGTGCGCCGGTCAGCTTCGCGGACAGGGTCAGCGCGTCGCCGCTCACGCCGTCGGGGAAGACGACCGGCTCGGAGAGCGTGACCGGCACCGAGAACGACTTGCGCGCCGACGAGGCGCGGTGGGCGCGGGCGAGCACCGCCAGGTTGCCGCGGCCCGGCTGGCCGGTCAGCAGCGAGAGCGTCTGGCGCCGCCCGGCGTCGGTGAGCACCAGATCCGCCGACGGGGCGTCCGTGGGCACCGCCACGAGGTAGTAGCAGCCGTCCGCCGCGCAGGCGGGCAGGGCGCGCCCGGCGCCACTGCCGACGGCCACGGTGGTCGAGGAGAGAAGGCTCGCCGCGTCGCCGTTCGCGTCGTAGCCGGCCCCGAGCTGAAAGGCGATCAGCCGCTCGCCGGGCGGCGCGGACCGGGCGTCGTCGCCGGCGCCGAACCGGGTGATCGGGCCGAGCGCGGTCAACCGGATCCCGCCGTTGATCGAGCCGATCACCGCGTCCGCCGGCGCGGCCGGCACCGGTTGGCCGCCGAGATCGGTGGCCGTGGTGAGCAGATCGGTGTCCGCCGGCGGCGGGTCGGGCGCGCGCAGGCCACCGGCGCCCGCCGGCGGCGCGGCCCCGTCCAGACGCTTGAACACCGTGTCCGGCGGCAGCGCGGCGGGGTCCGGGGACACCGGTCCGGCAGCCGCCCGCAAGGTCACCGTCGCGCCGGTCCACACCCCGGACAGCGCGAACCGCAGATACTCCGCCGCCGGGTCGCCATCGACGAACAGCACCGGACCGCACCAAAGGTCCTCGCCCACATCGGTCTTCTTCATGCCCGCAGAAGGCTGCGGGGCTGCCGGCAGCGCGTAGTAGCAGCGCAGCGGCTGGCCCGCGACGCCGTGCCGCGCTCTCACCAGCGTGGCGGCCGCCGCCTCGGCACGCGCCAGTGGTTCCTCGGGCCGCTGGACCGCAGTGCCGAAAAACGTGAACTCCGGCGCCGGCCCAGCGGGGGAGGCCAGGTACGCGCCGACGCACAGCCCGCCCAGCAGGGCCAGCACGACGGCGATGACCATCGGCGCGCGCGACGGGCTCGGGGCGGCTGACCCGGCGGGTGCCGGCGGCGCCGGGCCGTTGTTGGGGCGCGACGCGCGCGAGCCGCCGACGCGCGACCTGCCGACGCTCAACCGACGCTCAGCCGGCGGGGAAGGTGATTGTGATGTGCACTGGGGTGACCACGGTCGCGGTGAACGTGCCGCCGGTGTTGGCGAAGGTCTCCGTCGCCGTGCCGGATATCGTCAGCGTCCCGGAGGTCAACGAGGCAGGCACCTCGAAGACGTTGAAAATCCGGTCCTTGGATGTCGCGATGTTCTTCGAGGTGATGGTCGAGCCGCCCTTGGGGGTGAACTTCATCAGCACCGGGTCCAGCCCGAACGTGTCACCCGGATTGTGCGGGTCGGTGTAGGACACGTCGATGTACAGCAAGGCGTTGCCCGGCTTGCTCGGCTTCGACTTCGGGTGGCCCGGCGGGGTCCAATCGAGCGACGCGCCATCGATGGTCACCTTGTAGGTCACCGACGAGCCGCTCGCGCCGTCCGGGAACCCCACCGTCTGGTTGAACCGTACGGGCATGGAGAACGTCTTGCTCACCGACGAGCTGCGGTGCGCGCGGGCCAGCACCGCCAGGTTGCCGCCGCCCGGCTTGCCGGTCAGCAGCGAGAGGGTCTGCCGGTGCCCGCCGTCGGAGAGCACCAGATCCGCGGACGGGGCGTCGGTGGGCACCGCCAACAGGTAGTAACAGGTGCTCCCGCCGCAGGAAGTGGGCAGCTCGCGACCGCTCCCGGAACCGACCACGACCTTGGTCGAGGAGATCAGGCTCGAGGTGTTGCCGTCCAGGTCGTAGCCGGCGTCGAGCTGGAACGCGATGAGCTTCTGGCCGGTCGGGGCGCCGCGCGCGTCATCACCCGCGCCATATCGGGTGATCGGGCCGAGCGTGGTCAGCCGGATCCCGCCGTTGATCGAGCCGATCACCGCGCCCGCCGGGGCCGAGGGCACGGTCTGCGAGCCGATGTCGGTGGTCGCGATAAGCAGATCCGCGTCCGCCGGCGGCGGTGCCGGCGCGGTGAGCCCGCCCGGGCCAGCGGGCGGGGTGTTGCCGTCGGGACGTTTGAAGGTGGTGTTCTTGGCGAGCGCGCTCGGTGTCTGCGACACCGGGTCGCTGGATGCCTGCAGCGTCACCTTCGAGCCATCCACGGTGCTGGTCAGCGTGTATTGCAGGTACTCCGCCGCCGGGTCGCCATCGACAAACAGCACCGGCCCGCACCACACCGTCTGGTCCACGTCACTCTTCTTGGTGCCCTTCGCCGGGGTGGCGGGCAGCGCGTAGTAGCAGCGCAGATCCTGGCCCTGCGTGCCGTGGCGTGATTGGACCAGCGCCGCAGTGGCCGTCTCGGCCTGCTGTAACGCTGCCTCGGGCTGCTCCACCGTTTTGCTGTTGAAGGTGTACGCGGCCGGGCTCTTCTTCAGGACCGTGAAGTACGCGCCGGCGAGCCCGCCGGCCACCAAGACCACCACGATGCCGAGGATCAGGAACAGCTTGCCGTGCGATCGCTTTGCTGGCGCCGCGGGTGGCGGCGAGGATGCCGGCGCGTACACCGGGCTGGGAGGTGACTGTTGGGGTTGCTGGGGTTGCGCCGACGCGTAGCGCGGGTCGTACTGGGTTTGCGGCTGCGCTGAAGCTTGTTGCGCCGACGGTGGTTGCGCTGGCGCGGTTGCCTGTGGGGCGTATTGCGGCGGCTGCTCCACCGAGGACGCGAGTACCGGCCGCTGCGGTTGATATTCGGGTGCGGCTGGCGGTTGCGACGGGGTGGTCTGGGGTGGCGTGTACCCGGACGGGGGTGGCTCGTACGCGGACGGGGCGGCGGGAGCCTGCTGCGGTTGGTATTCCGGATGGTGCTCGGACGGGGTTTGCGGCGCCTGCTGCGGTTGGTACTCCGGTGGCACGGGCGCTGGCGCCGCCGGCGCCTCATACGGGGCCGCGGTTGGGGGCGCCTGTTGCGGCTGGTACTCGGGTGCCGACTGGGGCTGGTACGCGGGGGCGGTGGGCGGTTGCGGCTCCGGGATCGGCGGTGGCTCATGCGCGGCGGGGGCCATCGGCGGCTCGTACACCGCTGGTGTCGAGGGCGGTTCGTACACCGCTGGTGGCGAGGGCGGTTCGTACACCGCTGGTGTTGGGGTTGGCTCGTACGCGGCGGGGGCCGGGGGCGGTTCGTACGCTGCTGGGGTTGGGTGCGGCTCGGGCGCGACCGGCGGAACCGGCTCCGGCTGGGGTGGCGCTGGCTGTGGCGCGGGCCGTAGTGGCTCAGCCGCCACCGGGGCCGGTGCTGCTGCCGGCACCGGTTCCGGCTCGTGGGTTGGCTGCGGAGTGGGGGCCTGCTGAGGAGCCGCCTGCTGCGGTGCGGCCGCCTGCTGCGTTTGTGCGACGGGCCAGGTGTCAGCGGTCCATTGCTGGCCGTCGTAGTAGCGCAACCAGCGTGGGTCTTGCGGGTCCGGGTACCAGCCAGGGCTTGACATTGCGGGGGCTCCCGTTCTGCAGCAATTAGGTCATTTGATGCCGGAGAGTACTCTCCCGGGGCGAGCTGCCTGATGGACGCGGTCACCGACGATGACGGACGCGCCGCGCGCCTGCAATCGGGGATTCGACGATCAGGGGCGCGCCAAACGTCCCCAGCTGGCTGGGCACACGGTGATCAAGTCGCGTCTTGTGCCAACTATCCGCATGAGACGCGACTTGATCACGGCCGCGGGTGGCTGCGGTGGACGGCTGTGGGCGGCGGTGGGCGTGCGGCGCCGGACCGGGTCAGGCGCCGGGACGGCGACCCCGGCGGGTCGCCTCGCGCGAAATAGGTCATACTGATGTTGTGAAAATCGTCGATGAGGCGCTAGAGGGTCGCACCCGCGACTCGGTGACTCGCCTCATCGCGCGGCACGGCCCACAAACGGCCGCCGAGCTGGCCGAGGCGCTGGGCGTCTCTCCAGCGGCGGTGCGCCGGCACCTGGACGCGCTGGTGGCCGAGGGGCGGTTGGCGGACCGCGCGCCGCGCCGACCGGCGCGGCGCGGGCGGGGCCGGCCGGCTCGGGCGTACGCGCTCACCGAGGCGGGGCGGGCACCGCTGCCCAACGCCTACGACGACCTGGCCAGCACGGCGCTGCGCTACCTGCGCGAGACCGGCGGCGGGCGGGCGGTGGACGCCTTCGCCGACCACCGGGCCGCGACGTTGGAACGGGCGCTGGCCGAGACCGTCCCGGACCAAGGGCCGGCCCGGCGACGGGCCCTGGCGCTGGCCCAGGCGTTGTCCACGGCGGGCTACGCGGCCGATGTGGAGAGCGGCCCGACGGTGCGGCGCGCCCACCACGGGGCCGGGGAAGACGCCGGCGCACAAGACTGGCCCAGCGCGGGCGCCGCGCCGGAAGACCGCTCCGGGGACGAGACCGCCGGGGTGCAGGTCTTCCAGCACCACTGCCCGGTGGCCCAGGTCGCCGCCGAGTTCCCGCAGTTGTGCGAGGCCGAGACGCGGGCGCTGGCCCGGGTGCTCGGCACCTACGTGCAGCGGCTGGCCACCATCGCGCGCGGCGACGGCGTGTGCACCATCTACGTGCCGCAGCCGCCGAATGTCCAGCCGCCGAATGTCCAGCCGCCGAATGTCCAGCCGCCGAGCGCCCGGCCACCCGCTTCGCCTCCGGCCGCCGCCCGGCCCGCCGTGCGTCCGGCCGCCGATGTGGCGCCAGCCCCGCAACCCCGATCCGGGAGGAACCGATGAGCGAACCGGCGCCGGCCACGAGCCCGCGCGAGGAGCAGGCGGAGCAGATCGCCGCGCTGTCCCGGTACGAGTACGGCTGGGCCGACTCCGACGCCGCTGGCGCCAGCGCGCGCCGGGGGCTGTCCGAGGACGTGGTGCGCGACATCTCGGCCCGCAAGCACGAGCCGGAGTGGATGCGCGACCGGCGGCTCAAGGCGCTGGAGATTTTCGCGCGCAAACCGATGCCGTCCTGGGGGGCCGACCTGTCCGGCATCGATTTCGACGCCATCAAGTACTTCGTGCGCTCCACCGAGAAGCAGGCGACCAGCTGGGACGAGCTGCCCGAGGACATCAAGGCCACCTATGACCGGCTGGGCATCCCGGAGGCGGAGAAGCAGCGGCTCATCGCCGGGGTGGCCGCCCAGTACGAGTCTGAGGTCGTCTATCACAAGATCCGTGACGACCTGGCCGCGCAGGGCGTGATCTTCGTCGACACCGACACCGGCCTGCGCGACTACCCGGAGCTGTTCGGGGAGTATTTCGGCTCGGTGATCCCGTCCGGCGACAACAAATTCGCCGCGCTGAACACTGCGGTCTGGTCCGGCGGGTCGTTCATCTACGTGCCCAAAGGGGTGCGCGTGGAGATCCCGTTGCAGGCGTATTTCCGCATCAACACCGAGAACATGGGGCAGTTCGAGCGCACCCTGATCATCGTTGACGAGGGGGCGTATGTGCACTACGTCGAGGGCTGCACCGCGCCGATCTACCGCTCCGACTCGCTGCACGCGGCGGTGGTCGAGATCATCGTCAAAAAGGACGCCCGCTGCCGGTACACCACGATCCAGAACTGGTCCAACAACGTCTACAACCTGGTCACCAAACGCGCCAAGGCCGAGGCCGGCGCGACGATGGAATGGGTGGACGGCAACATCGGCTCGAAGATCACCATGAAGTACCCGGCGGTCTGGCTGCTCGGGGAGGGGGCCAAAGGCGAGGTACTGTCCATCGCGTTCGCCGGGGACGGCCAGCACCAGGACGCCGGGGCGAAGATGCTGCACCTGGCGCCGCGCACCTCGTCGACGATCGTGTCCAAATCGGTGGCGCGGGGTGGGGGGCGCACCTCCTACCGGGGACTGGTGCATGTGGCCAAGCACGCCCATCGCGCCGCGTCCACGGTCAAGTGCGACGCGCTGCTGGTGGACGCGACCAGCCGCTCGGACACCTACCCGTACGCGGACGTGCGCTGCGACGACGCCGCGATGGGCCACGAGGCGACGGTCAGC
>WQZC01000108.1 GCA_009780925.1 Actinomycetes bacterium
CCGCAACTCGGCGATCAGCCGACCGTACTCCGCGTCCCGCCGCGGGTCGTCGACACCCAACCGCCCACCGAAAGCATCATAATCATAAGCACCACCAATAGCGTCCATAACCGAAAACTACCCGCTGGGTACGACAATTTCCGGGCCAAAGAAAAGGCATGTGCCACACGCCCTGGCCGGGGTGGCCACCACCTACTTGGTCACCTCGGCAATGGACTATCAGGCGACGGTATCCGAGTTGCCTAATTCGGGGGCATGGCGCCCATGCCGGTCGCGGGACCGATTCCGTGTCTCAGGTCCCAGAGCACTCGCAGCGAGTCCGCAGGGGGCAGCCCCGGCCACGTCAGACCCATCCGGTGCCGGCGAACCGGCCGGCCAGGGTAAGCGGAGCCGCCACTGTGCCGTCACACGAGAGCCGAGGCAACAAAGGTGAGCCTATTCAAGAAGCAACCGGATCCGAATGGTTTCTCTGACTTCATCCACTACTGCATGCTCGCGTATCCAGAACGTGGCGGAAGCTCTCACCGGGCTTTCGTTTGGCGCTGATTTCACTCTTGAGGAGAAGCTGCCGCGCGAGTATCGTGCCGTGGACTTCGCGTAACGGACAGGCCACACTTCGGCGGCGCTCGACCGATACAGATTGGCGCCCGCGTCTCCGGTTAGCGCGTTGGCCGGGCCGGCATCGGCGAGCGTCTCAGCGATCCGGTGCGCGCTTGGCCCCGCCGCGAAGCGCACCGCGCCTGGCCGGCGGGTGAGCCGGGCGGACCGTCCAGTCCGCGGCAGCAGGTCTGCTTCTTGGCCGGGAGCCAGGGCTCCGGACTCATCGACCAGCCCGATACGCGACCAGCGCGCCCACCACAGCCGGACCGAGTCCGTCTCGGCGATCGTGGGGGTGGAGTCGAGGGCCAGCCGTGCCGCGGTGATCGCCGTGGCGTCGGCGGTGCCAGCGAACCCAATTTGCTCGCCCGGAACCGCGAGCATCTCCGGCGCGAGATCGAACGACGGGCTCACCGCGCCGAACTCGACCCGGGTGGCTGTCGTTGGGGCGACATCGACCAACGCCGCGAGCGGGCGCGCGCCAAGCCCGTTCGTTCGCCGCAACGTCGTGATGCCCTCAGCGAGGTTCATGCCCCCAAGCATTGGTGGGTGTCGCAGATTAGCAACATTCATTAGGGGAACCGCGCGGCGCGGGAACGGCCACAGATGGCGCGGTCAGGCGTTGTCGTCCTCGGCCGGGAACTCGGGCAGCTCCGGGCCGAGCAGGTCGTCGGCGTCGACGATGGTGTAGGCGTAACCCTGCTCGGCGAGGAACCGCTGACGATGCGCGGCGTAATCGGCGTCCAGGGTGTCGCGGGCGACGACGGTGTAGAAGTGCGCCTGCCGCCCATCGTGCTTGGGACGCAGCACCCGCCCGAGGCGTTGCGCTTCCTCCTGCCGCGAGCCAAAGGTTCCGCTGATCTGGATGGCGACCGCCGCCTCCGGCAGGTCGATGGAGAAGTTGGCCACCTTCGACACCACGAGCACCCGCTGCTCGCCGGCGCGGAACGCGTCGTAGAGCCGCTCGCGCTCCCGGTTGGTGGTGGACCCTTGCACGATCGGCACGTCGCCCAGGTGCGCGGCGATATCGTCCAACTGGTCGAGGTAGGCGCCGATGATGAGGATCTGGTCGTCGGGGTGGCGCCGCACGATCGCGCTGATCACCGGCAGCTTGGTGCGCGCGGTGGCGGCCACCCGGTAGCGGTCGTCCGGCTCGGCGGTCGCGTAGGTCATCCGCTCGGCGTCAGTGAGCGTCACCCGCACCTCGGTGCACTCCGCCGGCGCGATCCAGCCCTGGTTCTCGATGTCCTTCCACGGGGCGTCGTAGCGTTTCGGCCCGATCAGGGAGAAAACGTCGCCCTCCCGGCCGTCCTCGCGGATCAGCGTCGCGGTCAGCCCGAGCCGCCGACGGGACTGCAGGTCCGCGGTCAGCCGGAAGATCGGCGCCGGCAGCAGGTGCACCTCGTCATAGATGATCAGCCCCCAGTCGCGGGAGTCGAACAGCTCCAGGTGCCGGTACTCGCCCCCCCGGCGGGTGGTCATGATTTGGTAGGTGGCGATGGTCACCGGCCGGATCTGCTTGCGCTCCCCGGAGTACTCGCCGATCTCCTCCTCGGTCAGCGAGGTGCGCGCGAGCAGCTCGCGCTTCCACTGCCGACCGGCCACGGTGTTGGTGACCAAGATCAGCGTGGTGGCGCGCGCCTGCGCCATCGCCGCCGCCCCGACCAACGTCTTGCCGGCCCCGCACGGCAGCACCACCACCCCCGACCCGCCAGCCCAGAACTGCTCCACCGCCTGATGCTGGTACTCGCGCAGCGCCCAGGCGTCCTCGCGCAACTCGATCGGGTGCGCCTCGCCGTCCACGTAGCCGGCCAAGTCCTCCGCCGGCCAACCGACCCGCAGCAACGCCTGCTTGAGCCGGCCGCGCTCGGACGGGTGCACGACCACCGTGTCGGAGTCGATCCGCTCGCCGAGCATCGGGGCGATCTTTTTCTGACGCAGCACCTCCTCCAGCACCGCCCGGTCCAGCGAGATCAGCACCAGGCCGTGCGCCGGGTCCTTGGCCAGCTGCAGCCGGCCGTAGCGGGCCATCGTCTCGGCGACGTCCACCAGCAGCGCGTGTGGCACCGCGTAGCGGCTGTAGCGGACCAGGGCGTCCACGACCTGCTCCGCGTCGTGCCCGGCAGCGCGCGCGTTCCACAGCCCCAGCGGGGTCAGCCGATAGGTGTGCACGTGCTCCGGGGAGCGCTCCAACTCGGCGAACGGGGCGATCGCCGCCCGTGCCGCCTTGGCCAGCGGATGGTCGACCTCCAACAGCAGCGTCTTGTCGGACTGGACGATCAGCGGCCCGCCGGAGGGTTGGCTCACGATTGCGCCTGCTCCTTGACCACGCTGACGGCGGCGATGTGGTGCAGCTGGAAGGCCTCCAACTGCCGGGTGCGCACGTTGTAGCCGCGCAGCACTCCGGCGGCCATCGAGATCGGTTCGACGTACACCTCGGCGGCCGCGCCCGAGCTGTCCACGTAGTCCAGCCAGATCGTCTCGTCGGCGCGGATCGCCTCGCGCAGCCGGATCAGCATGGCCGCTGTGGTGACCCCGGGCACTTGCTGGACGATGGATTGCTCCCGATGGGTCAGGCGGGTCAGGTCGTCGCCGGCGCGCATCCGGCGCACCAGCTCGGCCAGTTGCTCGGCGTCAATGGCCGGGCGCGGCCGAGCCCAGCCGTGGGACGGACGCGACGGCGCGCGTGGCGCGGCCCCGTTGAGCGTGATGAGCGCGCCGTCCGCGCCCTCCGCCGACGGGGCGTAGCCCGACTCGCGCAGCGCCGCCAACAGGAGCGGCGGCTCCATCGGCGAGACGACCACGGTCGGCGCCAGCCGGCGCAGCTTCAGCTTGGCGACGGTCCGGTCGGCGAGCATCCGGTCGAGCAGCACTGGGTCGTCGCAGCGCAGGTACGCCGCGGCGGCGCCCGCGCGCAACAGGCCGTGGCGGCGCGCCACGTCCTCGATCAGGTAGGTCAGCGCCTGCGGCACCGGGGTGCGCGAGCGCTCGGTGAAGAAAGCGCACAGCCCCGCCGCGGTCTGTCCGGCGTCGAGGGCGCGTCGCACCGATGTCTCGCTGGCCCGATACACGCTCGCCCCGCCCGACGATTCCAGGTCGGCGACCAGGTCCAACTGCGCGGAGAGCTCCGGGATCGGCGGCCCAGGGACGACGATGGTCAGATCCGGCTGGACGAGAACGTGATCGACCGGGTCGGGCAGGGCGGCGGCCAGCTGCGCTTCACCCGTCTCGCCCGTCAGCAACGCTCGCCCGTATGAGGTGAGCGCGCCGGCCGCGGTCACCCCCAACGCGTCCGCCTCGGTCAGCGCGCCGTCGGCGGCCTCGAGCCCGCTCGCCGCGCGGCGCGGCGCCTGCCAGCTCAGCGCGGCGAGCACCGCGCCGCGATCGGCTGGCGCGTCACCGGGAGCCAGCCGGGTCAGCACCGCCAGCGCCTGGCGACGCGTCACCGGGGCCAGACCGCGCTCCACGTCCGGCCCGAGCGCCGCGATGATCCGCTCGCGATCGTCCCGCAAACCGACCAATCCTGGCTCGCGGGTCATCGCCAGCCACGCCTGGGCCAGCGCCGACCAACGGCGGGCCGGTTCCTGTCGCGCCCAGGCGTCGAACTCCACAGTGGGAAGAATCACGCTCCGTGCGGAGCGGGTGCCCGCGAGCAGCCCGGCGGCGACGGCAACCTCGATGAGCAGCGCGGCGCGCGCCTCGCTGACCCCGAGCTCGGCAGCGGTTCGATGCAGGTCCCGGGCGCCCAGACCGCCGGCGCGAAGCGCCGTCGGCGCGCGCTCGGACCACGACTCGCCGAGCTTGGCGACCAGCCGCAGCACCTCGAGCACCGTGGTGCCGCCGATCGCGTCGACGTCATGGCGTGTGGTGGGGATCGCTGGCGGCGTGGTCGGCGGCGGGCCGAGCGGCGCGTCGCCGCGCAACGCCAACCCAACCTCGCGCGGCAGCTCGACGGTCTGCGCGTCGATCGGGAGCAACAACCCGCGGGCGATCAACCGGTGCGGCGGGGTTAGCGTGTTCGCGGCCGGTTGGGTTGGCGCGAACACCCCGGTGGCGGCCAGCGGCAGCAACGCGTCGCGCACCATCCCGATCGGCGGCCCGGCGGCCAGTCGGTCGAGCACTTCCCGTTCCGGCGCGTCACAGGCGTCCAACCGGGCCGCGATGGTGGCCGGGTCGGCGGAGGCGACGCTGAGCAGGGTCCGCCTCCCGGCGGCTATCGGGTAGGCCGACCCGGCGGTCAAGGTGGTGGACAGGCGGGCGAGCCCGGCCACCAGCTCGGTCACGGGACGGCCCAGCCCCGCCGGGTGGGGCCCGAGCGCCGCCGCGACACCGGCGACCGGGCGCACGTGATCGTCATCACCCCAGACCAACGCCAGCGCGCGCAGCCGCGCCAGCTCCGGTGCGGCCAGATCGGCGGGCAGCGCTTCCACCAAGCCCAGCACCGCAGCGTCCAACACGTGCAGCGCGCGCGTGTCCAAGCCATCGATGGCGCGCTGCACCGAGGTGCGCACCCCGACCCGACTGGCCAGCACGGTCAGATCGACCGGCGCCGGCAGGGCCAGGTCGGGCCGCAGGCGCAGCAGCTCGGCCAGCTCCGCGTCGCTTCGCGCGCGCAGCCATTCGCTCAGCGATGTCGGAGGCGGACCCGCCTCACGAGTCATACCTTCCCCCTCCCGGGCAACGCTGAAACGGGTATCAAGTCTACCGGCGCGGCGAGGCTCGGCATCGTCTCCCGCGCGCGTCATCGTGGGGCCGAACGGCGCGAGGGCGTATCGGCAAAATCAACTCACCCCGATGCCAGTAGCGTGTACCGCACGAAGGCATCGATCACGGTGCCACCAAGAGCGAGCGACCAACTGATTCGAGGAGTCCCGGTGCCCACCGGCAAGGTTAAGTGGTTCAGTGCCGAGAAAGGTTTCGGCTTTCTCGCCGGCGACGACGGCGAGGACGTGTTCGTGCATCGGGATGCGCTGCCCGACGGGGTGACTGAGCTCAAGACCGGGCAGCGGGTCGAGTTCGGCATCGTGCAGGGCCGCAAGGGCAGCCAGGCGTTGTCGGTGCGGGTCCTGGAGCCGTTGCCGTCAGTGGTCCGGGCCAGCCGCAAGCCTGCCGACGAGCTGGCGCCGCTGGTCGAGGACCTGATCAAGATGCTTGATTCGGTGTCCAACTCGCTGCGGCGCGGCCGGTACCCCGAGCGGGCCGAGTCGCGCAAGGTGGCCAGCCTGCTGCGCGCCTTCGCCGACAACCTCGACGCCTAGCCCGGCGCGGACGTCAGCCACCCGGCCCCGGGGGTCCCCCCGGCCGTCGGGTCAGCGCAGCGGCGGTGTCGCGGGGGTCAACCCGGCGGCGTGGGCGCGGTCCAGCAGCGCGCGCACGGCGGCGTGACCCTCCTCGCCCAGGTCACGGGTGAACTCGTTGACGTAGAGGGCGATGTGCTGGCGTTGCACGTCCGGGGCCAGCTCGGCCGCGTGCTCGGCGACGAACCCGGCGCTGGCCGCCGGGTCGGCCCAGGCGTGCTCCACTGAGGCGCGCACCACATGGGTCAGCAGGGCCGCGTCCAGCGACCGGCGGGCGAGGATCGCGCCGAGCGGGATCGGCAGCCCAGTGTCGGCCTCCCACCACTGGCCCAGGTCCGCCAGCGCGGTGAGCCCGTAGTCCTGGTAGACGAATCGCGCCTCGTGGATGACCAGGCCGGCGTCGTAGCGGCCGTCCCGGACCGCGGGCATGATCGCGGAGAACGGGACGACGTCGATGCGTGCCGGGCGCTGCCGCTGCGCCCACAGCCGGAAGAGCAGATACGCGGTCGAGCGCGCGCTGGGCACGGCGACGGTGCGCCCGTCCAGGTCGGGGAGTGGTTCGCGGGTGAGCACCAGTGGGCCGCAACCGCGGCCGAGCGCGCCCCCGGAGCCCAGCAGTGTGTGGGAGCCCATCAGCCACGGCAGCGCCGCGTAGGACACCTTGACCACGTCGAACTCGCCGCGTTCGGCCGCCGTGTTGGTGACGTCGATGTCGGCGAAGGTGACCCGCGCCGGCGGGGCGTCCGGCACTAGTCCGTGCGCCCACGCGTGGAAGACGAACGTGTCATTCGGGCAGGGCGAGAACGCTAGCTCCAGCGGCGGGGTCATGGCGCAATCCTCCAAGGTGATGACACCAACGCGGCTGCTGCCCCGCCCAGCGCGATCAGCGCCTCGGGAATCCGCCACTGCTCGCGCTGGCGCGGGCCGACCCGGTTGCTGATCGCGCGCAGTTCGCCGAATGGGATGTCGTGCAGCTGAGCGGCCGCCGCGACGCCGGCGCCCTCCATGCCCTCGGCCACCGCGTCCGGGTGCGCGCGCAGCAGCCGATCGGCGCTGGCCGTCGTTCCGGTGACGGTGGCCACGGTCAAGATGGCGCCGGCGAAACCGCCGGTCGCGACGGCCAGCCGACGCGCCAAGTCACGGTCCACCGGGTAGCGCTCCGTGTCGAGCCCCAGCGGGCGGAACCCATCGGGCGTCTCCGCGCCGAGGTCGGCGAACACGATCTGGGTGGCCACCGCGATGCCGCCCACCGGGACCGCGCCAAAGCCGCCGCCGATGCCCGCGCTGAGCACCAGCTCGGGACGCTCGCCGGCCGGCGTGGCGGCGAGCGCGGCAGCGGTTGCCGCCGCTGCCGCGGCCGGACCGACGCCGCCCACGGCGACTTCGATCTCCGGGTCGATGACGGCGGCGAGGATCGCGTCGCGCTCCGCCGGAACCGCAGTGATGATCAAAATGGACATCAGGTCGCGGCGTTGGCCTTTCGGGTGGTCTGACCCCGCAAGATCACCACCACGGTGACGCTGGCGACGATGGTGGCGGCGACCCACATGGCGACTCCGCCGTGGTTCGAAGGCAGCAGCACCCCGATCGCCGCGCCGAACACCCAAGCCAGCTGCAGGAACATCTCACTGCGGGCGAACGCGCTTGAGCGCGCGGACTCGGCGACGTCGCGTTGGATGACGGCGTCGAGGGCGATCTTCGACAGCGAGTTGGCCACGCAGCAGATAAAAATGCATAGCACTGCGGTGCCGAGGCCGAACAGCAGCGCGGCCAGCACACAGACCGCCGCTGCGGTGGCGCATCCGGCCAGGATCAGCCGTTCCGGCTTGGCGAACTTCAGCCGAGTGCCGATCGCGTTGCCGAGGAAGTTGCCGACCCCCGCGCCCGCCGCGATGGCCCCGAGCCCAAGCGCCGCCTCGAAGCCATGCCGGCTCGACTCGATGAAGAAAGCAAGGAAGATCGTCAAGAAGCCGGACAGGAACCGCATGGTCGCCTCGCCCTGCAGCGAGGTGATGACCTGTGGCTCCAGGCCCCGGCCCGCCCACGCGGCGAACCGCTGGCCCAGGTTCCTTGGTTGGGGCGGCGAAACCGGACGCGACGGCTGGCCGGGCCGGGGATCGGCGGCCGGGTGTCCCGGTTGCGGGGGTCTGGTCGGCGGGTGGCCGGGGCGCGCGGGTGGGGCCGCTGGATCGGTCGCTTGGCCGCGGCGTGGCGGGGCCGCGTCCACCTGCTTGGGCAGCCGGAAGGCGAAGAAGGCGCAGACCCCGAATGCGATCGCGGTCAGATATAGGCCAACGGAGTAGGAACCGGTGAGTTTGATCACTGCTCCGACCAGCGCGCCGCCGATCAGCGCCGATGCCAGCCCGAAAATCGACAACCGGGCGTTCGCCTCGACCAGGGTGAGTTTGGGCGGCACCAATCGGGGCGCCGCCGCGGCGCGGATCACGCTGTATGCCTTGGACAGCACCAGCGAGCCCAGGGCGCATGGGTAGAGCACCGCCAGGTCCATCGGATGGCCAGCCATGATCACGGCCAGCGCGGCGCGGCCGAGGGCGGTCGCGGCCATCGCCCAGCGCCGGCCATGCTGCACCCGGTCGAGGGCGGGACCGATGATCGGCGCTACCAGCGCGAACGGAGCGATGGTGACCAGCAGGTAGAGCAGCACGTTGCCGCGTTTGGCGCTCGCCGACGCACCGAAGAACACTGTGCCCGCCAATGCGACGGTGATCATCGCATCGGTTCCGTAGGACAGCACCTGGTTCCAGATCAGCGCGGTGAGCCCGGACTCGTCGGCGCCGTCGGCCTTGCTCGCGGAGATCACCTTGTTGGTGACGGTGCGGGCCATCTGGCTGCTGCGGTGCGCGATGGCGCGGGTGACGGTGACCTTGCCCGGCGGCGGCCCACCGGCCTGGGGGCTGGTTCCCGCTGGAATCGGCGCGCCGCCTTGGTAGG
>WQZC01000109.1 GCA_009780925.1 Actinomycetes bacterium
CCGCGGGCGCCACCACCACGAGGTCGCGGATGCCGGGATGCTCAGTGAGAGGGCGCAGCGCGTGCTCCAGCAGGGTGTGCCCGCCAACCGGCAGGAACGCTTCGGGGACCGCCGCGCCCAGGCGTTCCCCCGATCCCGCGGCCACGCACAGCGCGGCGACGGTCAGCGGCGGGTGGCGGGGGGCCATCGGGGATGCGCGCGATCAGGCGAGCACGGCCTCGGCGAGCACCTCGTCGAGCACCAGCTCGGCCTTGTCCTCATTGGTGCCCTCGGCCAGCGCCAGCTCGCTGATCAGGATCTGCCGGGCCTTGGAGAGCATGCGCTTCTCGCCGGCGGACAGCCCGCGGTCACGGTCGCGCCGCCACAGGTCGCGAACCACTTCGGCGACTTTGTTCACGTCACCGGAGGCGAGTTTCTCACCGTTTGCCTTGTAGCGCCGCGACCAGTTGGTCGGCTCCTCGGTGTGCGGGGCGCGGAGCACCTCGAAGACGTGGTCCAGGCCCTCTTGGCCCACGACGTCACGGACGCCGACGATCTCCGCGTTGTCCGCGGGCACCAACACCGTCAGGTCACCCTGGGCCACTTTCAGCCGCAGGTAAAGCTTGGTCTCGCCCTTGATCGTTCGTTCTTCGATGGCTTCAATCATGGCCGCCCCATGATGTGGGTACACAACAGTCTCGCCGACGGTGAACGTCATCTGCTCGCAGCCCCTTTCCGCTGTGGACAAGGGTAGCACGTGACAACGAATCACCGGGTGGAAGATCAGTATATAGTATGGTTTATGACGATTAGTCGTAGGTCGTCTGGCCCGTGCGAGCGACCGTGATATCGGTCACCCCCAGAACCATTGGTGTCGCCGCGCGCACCACTGGCGACCAGTGCCGCGCGGGGGCGCGACCTCGTGGTCACGCCCCCGCGGCTGAGCGTGGAGGCCCTTGGCACCTTGACAGTCCATGATCATGAGCAAACAATTCGTTCGACAGCCATCATCAGGATTTCCAGGGCCAGCGCTTTCGCGTGGAGCCAGGGAGCGGGTGCGCTTGTGAAGATCGTCGTCGCCTACAAGTGGGCGCGGGACCCGCAGGACGCCGCCGTGCGCCGCGACGGGTCGATCGATTGGCGCGGCGCGAGAATGACCGCCGGGGAGGACGACCCGGCGGCGGTGACGGTGGCGCGCGCGATCGCCGCCGCGTCCGACCGGACGCTGGTGGGCCTGACCATCGGCGACGGCGACGCGAGCTGGGCGTTGGCGCGCGGCGTGCCGTCCGCTGTGGCGGTCGGTGACGCGCCGAGCCTGGCGGACCACGCGGCGACCGCCCGGGTGTTGGCGGCGGCGATCCGCCGGATCGGCGAGGTCGACGTGGTGGTTATCGCGGACGCCGAGGCGTATCCCGGGGTGCCGGCGGCGCTGGCCGGTTTTCTCGGCTGGCCGGTCCTGCTCGGGATCAGCGACGCGCGGGTAGAGGACGGCCGGCTGCGGGCCACGCGCCGGATCGGCGACGCCGAGCAGGCGCTGAGCCTGCCCCCGCCGGCCGTGCTCGGGGTGGCCGCCGCCGGCGCGGAGGCCCGCCCGCCCGGGATGAAAGAGATACTCGCCGCCCGTAAGCGCCCAGTGGACCGGCTCACGCTCGCCGATCTCGGCGTGGACGCGATCGACCGGCTCCAATCGCGCGAGCGAAGCGCGCCGGAGGCCCGGTTCGCGCGCCTGTTCGACGGCGACCCGGAGCAGGCCGCGGCCCGACTGGTGGCCGCGTTGCGCGCCGACGGCACTTGGTGAGGGGGTTAGCGGATGGCCGTGGACTGTTGGGTGCTGGCCACTGACGAGCGTCGGCTCACCGAGCTGGTGGCGGTCGCCGCGGGCGCCGGCGGCCTGGCGCGCGTGGTGGCGGTCGGGTCGCGGGGACTGGCCGAGGCCGCCGCGGCGGCCGGGGCGGACGCGGTTACCTGGGTCGAGACCGCGCCGGACGCGCCCGCCGAGGCGTGCGCGGGCGCGCTCGCGCGGGAGCTGGCCGCCGCTGGGGCGCGCCTGGTGCTGGCCGGCGCGGCGCCCGCTGCCCGCGCGCTGCTGGGCGCGGTGGCCGCCGCTCTTGACGCGGTGGTGGTCGCCGGGGCGCGCGCGGTGCGGGCGGATGGCGCGACGCTGCTCGCGCAGCGGGCCGACCTGGGCGGACGGGTGATCGAGACCGTCGCCACCACGCGCCCGCTGGCAGCGGTGTTCGGTGGCGAGGAGGTCGAGCCGGCGCGCGCCGCCAAGAGCGCGCCGACCGCTCCGATCACCCAGCTCACCGTCGCTGACTGGGCGGATGTCCGCGTCGAGGCGACCGAGGCCGCGCCGGGCGCGGGCGACGGCCTGGCGAGCGCGGACCGCGTCGTCGGCGTGGGCCGGGGGCTGAAGGCGAAAGCGGACCTGGCGCTGGTGGTCGATCTGGCCGCGGCGCTCGGCGCGGAGCTCGCCTGCTCGATGCCGATCGCCGATGACTACGGCTGGCTGGCCAAGGAGCGCTACCTGGGACGGTCCGGACAGCAAGTGGCGCCCCGCTGCTACTTGGCGATCGGCATCTCCGGGACGCCGCAGCACCTGGAAGGGGTGCGCGGCGCGAAGGTGGTGGTGGCGGTGAACTCCGACCCGGGCGCGCCCATTTTCCGACGGGCCGACTATGGCATCGTCGGCGATCTTTACCAGGTGGTCCCCGCGATCACCGAGGCTTTGTCCGCGCGGTGACGGGCGCGAGCGCGACTCGCCGCCGGATGGCAGGCAACTGAAAACCACTACGAAGGAAGTGATCAGCAGATGACCGAGAGCTTTGACGCCTCTTACGACGTCGTCGTCGTTGGCGGGGGCATCTCCGGGCTCGCCGCGGCGCTGCAGGCGGCCAAGAACGGCCTGACCTGCGCGCTGCTGGAGAAGGAGTCCAAGACCGGCGGCAGCTCCTCATTCGCTGAGGGGCACGCGGCGTTCGAGTCCGACGAGCAGAAGAAGCGCGGCATCGACGTGACCAAGGCCGAGGGGTATCAGCGCTACCTGGACTACTCGCACTGGCGCGCCGACCCGGCGATCGTGTCCCGGTTCGTGGACAACGCCGCGACCAGCATCGTCAAACTGCGCGAGGAACTCGGCGTCGTCTACGAGGACGTCATGATCACCGCCCCGGACCAGCCGGAGGAACTGCGCACCTGGCACATGCCCGAGGGCGAGGTCGCGCACGTGATCGAGCTGCAAGAGGCGGAGGCCCGCCGGCGCGGCGTGGACATCTTCATGCAGACCCCGGCCAAGAAGATCATCATGGTGGACGGCAAGGCAGCCGGGGTGCTCGCCGCCGATTCCGACGGCCAAGAGGTCAAACTCGGCGCGAAGGCCGTGGTGATCGGGACCGGCGGTTACGCCGCCAGCCCGGCGATGCTGGACAAATACACCAAGCACGCCATCGGCGAGAAGATCATCAACGTGGGCGGCCCCGGCAACGCCGGCGACGGCATCAACATGCTCCTTGAGGTGGGCGCGCTGACCAACCCGAACATCGGCACCGCGCTGCTGTTCCCGTTCATGCGCGACAAGGCCATCGTCTCCGAGACCAACTGCGCGGGATTCCAGCCCTATCTGTGGGTGAACAAGTACGGCAAACGGTTCACCAACGAGATCGCGGGCCTGAACTTCGGGCACGCCGGCGACATCGTCGCCGGACTGCCGGACGCCCTGTATTGGACGATTCTCGGGCAGGAGCAGATCCGCAAGCTGGTCGAGATCGGCAACGAGGTCGGCTTGGGCATCTACATCAACAACTACGCGAAACTGCCCGGGCTGGTCGCCGAGATCGAGGCGGACGCGGCCGACGAGGCGCGCGAGAACGTGTACAGCGCGCCCACCATCGCCGAGCTCGCCGCCAAGATCGGCGTCGACCCGGCGGTGCTGACCGCTGAGGTGGACGAGTACAACGGCTGGTGCCGCGCCGGCGAGGACCACAAGTTCCACAAGCTGGCCAGGTACTTGCTCCCGGTCGAGGAGGGCCCGTTCTACGCGGTCAAGATGGAGACCGGAATCATGATCACGATGGGCGCGATGAAGATCGACGACCACTGGCGGGCCGTGGACGCCAATGACAACCCGATCCCCGGTGTCTACGTCGTCGGCTGCGACGCCGGCGGGATGTGGGGGGAGAGCTACAGCCTGCCGATCCCCGGCTCGGCCAACGGGTTCTCCCTCACCTCCGGCTGGTTGGCGGCGGACGACATCGCCGAGAAGATCAAGTCTAGGGCGCTGTAACCGCGCGTCCCGGCCACCGGGGGCATATTCCTGGGGGCGGGTTGGGACTGTTCGGGGGCCGGAGCGATCCGGCCCCCGAGCGCGTCCGGCGGCGTGACGGCGCTGGGCGGCGCGGCGTGATGGTGCTGAGGGTCCGATGGGCGCGGAAATTGTCGGCGCCCACCCGTACCGTCCGGGCCATGAGCACATCGACGGTCGAGGGTTCCCTCCAGGTTGCGCGGCGCGCGTTCGGCGGACGGGCGGCGCGGCGATGACCGCGGCGCGCAAACCGGCGCTGTCCTACCGCTGCGACGAGTGCGGCGCGCCGTCGCTGCGCTGGGTGGGGCGCTGCCCGGAGTGCCAGGCCTGGGGCAGCGTCGCCGAGGCCGGCGCGCCGCGCCTGCGCGTGGTCGCCGCCGGCCCGGTGCAGACCCGGGCGCAGCCCATCGGCGCGCTCGACCCGCTCGCGGCCAAGGCCCGCCCGACCGGGGTCGGCGAGCTCGACCGGGTGCTCGGCGGCGGACTGGTGCCCGGTTCGGTGGTGCTGCTGGCCGGCGAGCCCGGGGTGGGCAAATCCACGTTGCTGCTTGAGGTGGCGCGCCGGTTCGCCGCCAGCGGCGAACCGGCGCTGATCGTCACCGGCGAGGAGTCACCGGCCCAGGTGCGGTTGCGCGCCGAGCGCACCGGCGCGGTCCACCCGAGGCTGTACCTGGCGGCGGAGAACGACCTGGCCGCCGTGCTCACCCACATCCAGGACGTGGCCCCCGGGCTGCTGGTGGTCGATTCGATCCAGACCATCGCCACCACCGCCGTGGATGGCGCGGTGGGGGCGGTGCCGCAGATCCGCGCGGTGGCCGCCGCGCTGATCGGGGTGGCCAAGCAGCGGGGCATGGCCATGGTGCTGGTCGGGCACGTCACCAAGGACGGGTCCATCGCCGGTCCCCGGGTGCTGGAGCACCTGGTGGATGTGGTGCTGCATTTCGAGGGGGAGCGGCACTCGGCGCTGCGGGTGCTGCGCGCCGCGAAGAACCGGTTCGGTCCCGCCGACGAGGTGGGCTGCTTCGAGATGCGCGAGGACGGGATCGTCGGGCTGGCCGACCCGTCGGGCCTGTTCTTGTCTGAGCGGGAGACGGCGGTCGCTGGCACCTGCGTGACGGTCACCCTGGAGGGCCGGCGGCCGTTGGTCACCGAGGTGCAGGCGCTGATCGCCAACTCGACCACCGGGGGGTCGCCGCGGCGGGCGGTGTCCGACCTGGACTCCGGGCGGGTGGCGATGCTGCTCGCCGGGATCGCCCGGCACGCCGGGATCGTCCTGGCCGACCAGGAGGTGTACGCGGCGACCGTCGGGGGGCTGGCGGCCACCGAGCCGGCGGCCGATCTGTCGATAGCGCTGGCGCTGGCCTCAGCGGCGCGCGACCGGCCGCTCCCGCCAACCCTATGCGCGGTCGGCGAGGTGTCGCTGTCCGGGGACGTGCGGCGGGTCGGCGGGCTGGACCGGCGGCTGGCCGAGGCGGCCCGGCTCGGTTTCCGGCTGGCTCTGGTGCCGCCGGGGCAGGACCGCGCGCCCGCCCGGCGCCGGACGGGGGGGTTGGAGGTGATCGAAGTGCGCACCCTGGCCGGGGCGCTGGCCGCGGTGAGCGACCTGCGCGGTCGCGTCGAGCCGCGCCGGCGCGCCCGAGTGCCTACACTTGAGCTCGCTTGACCGCGCGGAATGACCGGCATCAGGGGCATGCGCGCCGCCAAGGCACGACCTGAAAGATGTGGACACCCTCGACATCACGACACCCTCCAAGGGGCGCCCCGCCGGAGACGATGTGCTGACCAACGAACGGGAGGACGCGCTGCGCGCGGTCCTCGCCATGATCGCCCCAGGCACCTGGCTGCGCGACGGCCTGGACCGGATCCTGCGCGGGAACACCGGCGCGCTGATCGTCATCGGCCACGATCCGACGGTCGAAGCGCTGTGCACCGGCGGGTTCCCGATGGATGTCGAGTCGTCGGCCACCCGGCTGCGGGAACTGACCAAGATGGACGGCGCGGTGGTGCTGACCACCGACGGCGGTCGCATCCTGCGCGCGGCCACCCACCTCATGCCCGACCCGAGCCTGCCCACCGAGGAGTCGGGGACCCGGCATCGCACCGCGCAACGGGTGGCGCAGCAGACCGGCTACCCGGTCGTCTCGGTGTCCCAGTCGATGCGGCTGGTCAGCCTTTACCTCGGAGCCCGCCGCTACGTGCTGGAGGGCACCGCCGAGCTGCTCGCCCGTGCCAACCAGGCGGTCGCCACCCTGGAGCGGTACAAGGCGCGCCTGGACGAGGTGTCCAACACCCTCTCGGCGTTGGAGATCGAAGACCTGGTTACGGTCCGGGACGCCGCCGTGGTGGTGCAGCGGCTGGAGATGGTGCGCCGAATCGCCGACGAGATCGCCGGCCAGGTTGTCGAACTGGGCACCGACGGCCGGCTGCTGGCGCTGCAGCGCGAAGAGCTGATGGCCGGGGTGGACGCCGACCGGGACCTGATCGCGCGTGACTACCGCCCGTCCGGGCGGCGGGCGCGGACCGCCGAGCAGGCGTTCGCGGCGCTGGACGCCCTGTCGCCCACCGACCTGCTGGACCTCAGCGTGGTGGCGCACGCGATGGGCTACCCGGCCACCACCGAGGCGCTGGACGGCGCGGTCAGCCCCCGGGGCTACCGGCTGCTGGCCCGCGTGCCGCGGCTGCCGCGCACCGTGGTGGACCGGGTGGTGGAGCATTTCGGCGGGCTGCAGAAGCTGCTGGCCGCCACCGCCGAGGACCTGCAGGGCGTCGAGGGGGTCGGCGGGATTCGCGCGCGCGGCGTGCGAGAGGCGATCTCCCGGCTGGCCGACGCCTCGATCATCGACCGCTACCCGTGACCCGCGACGCGTGACCCAGGTTCCGGTCGGTCGTCAGATCCAGGACTGGAACCACATGTGCAGGTTCCACAGGTGGTATCCGAGCGCGCGACCGGTGAAGATCGGCCACATCCAGGCGAAGTCGATGACCACCAGGCCGAGGTAGGCCGCCACCCCGAGCGCCCCCCAGCCGCGCCGGCGCAGCGCGGCGGCGCGCTCGTCCGGATCGAGGTCGGCCGCGCGCACCGCTGGGCCGAGCAGCGCGCCCAGCGCGAGGGTCACCCCCATGATCAAGAACGGCACCAGCGGGGTCAGGTAGAACAGGAACATGGTGCGCGTCGGGTAGCGCAGCCAGAACGCCCAGCCGGCGATGAAGGCGACCCACACCGCGGCCGCCCGCCAGTCGTGGGTGGTGAACCAATGCCACGCCAACCACACCATCACCGGCGCGAACGCCCACCACATGAGCGGGGTGCCGATGAGCAGGATGTGCTGCACCTTGCCGGCGGTGTCGCAGCCGCCCTTGCCGGCGGGGGTGCACCAGTAGTAGTAGTCCACGGGCCGGCCGAGCACGAGCCAGCTCCACGGGTTGGACATGTACGGATGGGGGAACTCGGTGGTGGTGAGCGTGTCGTGGAACCGGTAGGCGTCCAGGTGGTAGGCGCCCAGCGAGCGGATCGGGCTGGGCACGAACCCCCAGTGGATCGAGAAATGCCAATGAGTGAACGGCACCGTTAGGCGCGCCTTGGTGGAGTGGGTGTCCGCCCAGTGCCGGTTCCAGGAGTTCTCGCCGGCGAACCAGCCCAGCCAGCACAGCAGGTAAGCGCCGATCGGCGCGACCAGCAGCGACCAGATCGCGCCTAGCCAGGACCGCCGCGCCGCGCCCCGCCAGGAGTGGCGCACCCCGGCCGATTTGAGCGCCCCCCGGTCCCACCACAGGCTCAGAATCAAGAACCCGATGAAGAACGGCAGCGCCGACCATTTGACCGCGTTGGCCAACGCCAGTAGCACCCCGCCGGCGAGCCGCCACGGGCGCGGGCCCAGGCCGGGCACGCCGTCGCCCAGGTCCGCGCCGTCGGCCAGCAACCGGGCCAGCCGGCCGCGCGCCTGGTCGCGGTCGAGCAGCAGCGCGCCGAAGGCGGCGATGATGAACAGCTGCAAGAAGATGTCCAGCAGCGCGACGCGGGACTGCACGATCGACATGCCGTCCAGCGCGAGCAGCAGCCCGGCGATGGCGCCGAACACGTCGGAGCGGAACATCCGCCGGGCGATCCGGGTGATCAGCAGCACGCTGACGATGCCTGCGATCGCCGGGCCGAGCCGATAGCCGAACTCCGCGTGGTTGTTGATAATCCACTGGGGGATGGCGATCAGCCATTTGCCCAACGGCGGATGCACGATGAACCTGAAGCCGCGGTTGTCCTCGTAGCCGAACCGCAGCAGTTCCTCGGACTCGGTGTGGTAGTACACCTCGTCGAAAATGTTCCCCTTGGGTGAGCCCAACGCCCACACCCGGGTCAGCGCCGCGATGGCCACCATGACGACGGCCACCGCCCAGCCGATGAGCTTCGGCGGCTGATCCCAGGGGCGCAACGGTTCCGGCACCCGGCTGCTGGGGCGGTCCGGAACACCGGCCGCGTCCGTTGC
>WQZC01000110.1 GCA_009780925.1 Actinomycetes bacterium
CCCGCGCTGCTGGCCGACGACACCAGTGAGGTCCCGGTGCAGGTCAACGGCAAGCTGCGCTCGGTGCTGACCGTGCCGACGGGCACCGATGGCCCCGGTCTGGAGGCCGCCGCGCGCGCCGACGATCGGGTCATCGCCGCGCTCGCCGGGCGCGAGGCGAAACGGGTGATCGCCGTGCCCGGCCGGTTGATCAACTTCGTGGTGTGACCGGGCGCGTCCCGGGAGCGAGCGCGATCGCTGGCTCGCCGCGTCCTGTGACTGACGCGACGGCGTGACGCACTACCCTGCGCAGCATGGGTTCGGCTCGTCGGTCACTGAAACGCTCGCTCGCCTCGGTGGTGGACGCGAGCGTGCGCCGGTCCCGGCCCAACCGCGTGTCGGTCGCGGTGGTCACCGACTCGACCGCCTGCCTGCCCGCAGGCGCGGCGCAGGAGTTGGGGATCTCGGTGGTGCCGTTGCAGGTCGCCCTCGGCCGACGGCACGGGTTCGAGGGAGTTGACATCTCCCCGGCGGACGTGGCGGACGCGTTGCGGAACAAGGTGAGCGTCACCACCTCGCGGCCATCCCCGGCCGAGTTCGCCCGGGTCTACCGGCAGGCGTTGGACGCGGGCGCCGCCCGGGTGGTGTCGGTGCACCTATCGGCCGCGCTTTCTGGCACCTGGGAGGCGGCGTCGTTGGCCGCGCAGGACTTCGACCACGGGGTGGTGCGCGTCATCGACTCGCGGACCACCGCGATGGCGTTGGGATTCGCGGCGTTGGCGGCGGCGCGGACGGCGCGTGCCGGCGCCGCCGCCGAGCGGGTGCAGCAGGTGGCCGTGGCCACCGCCGACGCCACCCGCGCCTACTTCTGTGTCGACTCGCTGGCCTACCTGCGCCGGGGCGGGCGGATCGGGACCGCGACCGCGTTGCTCGCCACCTCGCTGTCGGTGAAACCGGTGTTGCAGCTGGCCAACGGGCGGATCGGGCCAGTGGAGAAGGTCCGCACGTTGTCCGCGGCGCGGACTCGGCTGGTGCGACTGAGCGCTCAGGCCGCGGGCGCCGCTGGTTCCGCTGGTTCCGTTGCTGCCGCGGGCGTTGATGGCGTCGTTGACCCGGGTCCGGTCGATGTGGCGGTGCAGCACCTCGCCGCGCCGGAACGCGCGGATGAGCTGGCCGACCGGCTGCGCGGCGCGATCACCAACCTTGGCGAGTTGCGCGTCGGGGAGATCGGCGCGGTGCTCGGCGCGCACCTCGGACCGGGAACGGTTGGTGTGGTGATCCTCCGCGCCGCGCACGGCTGACCCCGGCCGCATCGGTTGTCCACAGGCCGTCCAGCCCGTCCACAACTTGCCCCGGCGAGCCCTGCGGCCGCGGGCGCGGACCTAGCGTCGAAGAGATGCGGGGATGGGTAGACGGTTCGTCGGGTCGCGCCGGTCCTGGCGCGCACGCCGATCGTGGCGCGCGCGCCGATCGAGACGGGGACGGCGCGCCGCCTCCCGCCGAGCTGCGCTGGCCAGCCGAAGGTGGGCTCGCCGGCTGGTTCGCGCGTCGCGGCATCCGGGCGGATCCGGGCCGACGGGTGGCGCTGGCGGTGGGCGCGCTGGCTCTGGTGGCCGCGCTCCTCGCGGGCCGGGTCCTTTGGCACCGCCCGCCACAATCCGCCGCGCTCGGCCCGCCGAGCGTCATCGCGACTGTTTCCGCGTCCTCGCCGACGCCGCTCGGCAGCTCGGGCGGGACTGTCGCGTCGACACGATCCGCCGCTGCCACAACCGCGGACCCGGGGTTGGTGCTCGTGGTGGATGTGGCCGGCAAAGTGCGCCACCCGGGCGTCTATCGACTGCCCGCCGGGTCACGGGTGGATGACGCGCTGAGGGCCGCCGGCGGCGCGTTGCCCGGCGTCGACCTGACCATGCTGAACCTGGCCGCGCCGTTGGCCGATGGTCAACAGATCGCGGTCGGGGTGGCCGGGGCGTCGGCGGCGGCCCCAGCGGCCGGTGCCGCGTCACCGACGGGTGGCGATCAAGCGGGTGGCGGCGCGCTGGTCAACATCAACACCGCCGACCAGCAGCAGCTGGAGTCGTTGCCGGGGATCGGGCCAGTGCTGGCCCAGCACATCCTGGATTGGCGGGCGGCGCATGGCTCATTCGGGTCGGTGGAGCAGCTGCAGGAGGTCAGCGGCATCGGATCGGCGAAGTTCGCCCAGCTCAAACCGCTGGTGACGGTGTGACCGCGTCGCCACGGCGGGTCACCGGCGCGGGCCGCTGCGCGGAGCGCGCTGCGGGCGGCGCTGGGTCCGCCGATGATCGCCCAACCCCGGTTGACATCCGTCTGCTGCTGGGCGCGGGCATCGCCTGGCTCGGCGTGCTGTTCGCGCTGCGCGGCTCCGCCGGGTCCGCCTTGGCGATGGTGGCGGTCGCGTTGGTCGGGGGATCGACGGCGTTGCTGGTCGCTCGGCGCTGGGCGCCGGCCGCTGGCGTGGCCGCTCCGGTGGCGCTGGCGGCGTTCTGCCTGGCACTGGTGGTGGCGCCGCTCGCGGTGCGGCTCAGCCACGCCCGGGACTCGCCGCTGGCGCGGTTGGCGCGGCAGCGGTCGGTGGTGACCGCGCGGCTGACCGTGGCCGACGACCCGCGACCGCTGCGCGCGAACGGCCCGGACGGCGCGCCGCGAGTGGCCGTCGACGTGCGCGTGGATGAAGTGACGCTCGCCGGCCGGGTCGTGCCGGGCAGCGGGTCGGCGCTGGTCCTGGCGCCGGCGACCGGCTGGACGGAGGTGCTGCCGGGGCAACGGGTGGCGCTGACCGCGACGCTGCAGCCACCGCTCGGCGGTGACCTGCTCACCGCGGTGCTGCTGGCCCGCGGCGAGCCGGAACCACTCGGCGCGCCGCCGTGGTGGCAGCGGGCGGCGGGCGTGGTGCGCTCCTCGCTGCGGTTGGCGGCCGCGGGTCTGCCGGAGGGGCCGCGGGGACTGCTCCCCGGGCTGGTCGACGGGGACACTTCCGGGCTCGACCCGGTGCTGGCGCAACGGTTCCGGGTCGCTGGGCTGACCCACCTTGTGGCTGTGTCCGGCACGAACTGCTCAATTGTCACCGGCGTCGTGTTGCTCGGATTGCGCCGGATCCGGGCGGGGCCGCGAACCTGCGCGGGCGCGGGCATCGCGGTGCTGATCGCGTTCGTGATCGTGGCCCGGCCGTCGCCGAGCGTGCTGCGGGCCGCGTTGATGACCGGCATCGCGCTGGTGGCGTTGGGTCTCGGTCGGGCGCGCGCCGGACCGCCATTGCTGGCCGCGGCGGTGCTCGTGGTGTTGCTGTGGCGCCCGCAACTGGCCGCCGATGCGGGGTTCGCGATGTCGGCGCTGGCCACCGGCGCGCTGCTGATGGTGGCGCCGGGGTGGGCGGCAGCCTTGCAGCGGCACCGGGTGCCGCCGTTCCTCGCTGAGTCGCTCGCCGTGGCAACGGCGGCCCATCTAGTGTCCGCGCCGGTGATCGCGGCGTTCTCCGGGCAGCTGAGCGTGGTGGCGATTCCGGCGAACATGCTCGCTGAGCCGGTCGTCGCGCCGGCGACGATCTTCGGTTTCGGCGCGGCGCTGGTCGCGCCGTTCGCGCTGCCGGTGGCCCGGGTGTTGGCGCAGCTGGCCGGCTGGCCGTGTCGGTGGCTGGTTGGGGTCGCGGACCATTTCGGTGGGTTGCCGGGCGCGATGCTGCCCTGGCCCGGAGGCCTGGTCGGTGGGGCGGCGCTGCTTGGGATCACTGTCGCGCTGGCCGTTTTGGTGTGGCGCGGCGGTGTCGGCCGGGCGCTCGCGGTGGCCGCGCTGGCCGCCGTGGCACTGCAGATCCCGCTGCGGGAGGTGGCTGCGGATTGGCCCCCGGCGGGTTGGGTGTTCGTGGCCTGCGATGTGGGGCAGGGCGACGCGCTGGCGTTGGCGGCGGGACCGGGCGCCGCCGTGGTGGTGGACGCCGGCCCGGAGCCGGTGGGTGTGGATCGGTGCCTGGCCGACCTCGGGGTGACCGAGGTGCCGCTCCTGGTGCTGACCCACTACCACCTGGATCACGTTGGCGGAATCGTCGGTGTGTTGCACGGGCGGCGGGTGTCCGCGGTGCTGGGCAGCCCGCTCGCCGAACCGGCGTCTGGCGTGACGGTGGTCCGCGACGCGCTGGCCGGTCGGGGACTGGGGGTCGATGTCGCGCCGGTCGGAACGCGGTTGGCGGTCGGCGGCGTGCGGCTGACCATCCTCGGCCCGGCGGCGCCGTTTCATGGCACCAGGTCGGATCCGAACAACTCCTCACTGGTGCTGCTGGCCGAGGTCGGTGGGGCACGGGTCATGCTGGCCGCGGACGCCGAGATCGAGGCGCAGCGCGCCGTGCTCGCTCGCGGCGGCGACCTGCGCGCCGATGTGCTCAAGGTGCCGCATCACGGCAGCGCTTATTTCGATCCGGCGTTCCCGGCCGCCGTTGGGCCCCGCGTGGCGGTCGTGTCGGTGGGCGCGGGAAACTCGTTCGGACAACCGGCGCCGTCCGCGCTGCGGGAATACGCCGTGGCCGGTGTGCCCTTGTGGCGCACCGACCTCGACGGCGATGTGGCGATCACGGCACGGCACGGCGCGCTCTCCGCGGTCGGCCGGAGCGGGGCGCCGGCATTGGCGTCGGCGGCGGGCGGGCACTGGGCCCACGGCCCGCGGGCCTGTGCCACCATGGCGGGGTGCCCGCCCGTTCCCGGTCCGCTCAACCCGCGCCTGACCCGGTCACCGACGGCGACTTCTCTTTCGCGGAGCTGCCCGCCGTCGCGCTGCTGCTCGGTGACGAGGAGTTGCTGGTGGCGCGGGCGGTCGGCGCGATCACCGCCCGGGCCCGCGCCGTTGACCCGGGCGCCGACATCCGCGAGCGGATCGGCGGCGACCTCGACCCGGCCGAGCTGGCGCAGCTGCTCAGTCCGTCGCTATTCGGCGGGCGGCGCGTGTTGGTGATCCGCGCCGCGCAAGACGTCAAGACGGCCGCGCTCGGCACGCTCGCGCCGTTCCTCGAACAACCAGCGGACGACACCACGCTGGTGCTGCAACACGCCGGCGGCGCCAGAGGAAAGGCGCTGCTGGAGGCGGCCCGTCGCGCGGGCGCGCGTGAGGTCGCCTGCGGCCGGCTCACGCGGCTTGAGGATCGGCTCGGCTTCGTGCGCGCCGAGGTCAGACGCGCCGGCGGCACCATCGCTCCAGCGGCGGCCGCCGCGCTGCTCGAAGCGGTCGGGGGCGACCTGCGGGAGCTGGCGGCGGTGAGCGCGCAACTGGTCAGCGACGCCGGTGGGCGGGTCGACATGAAGATTGTCGCCGACTTCCACCGCGGTTGCGCCGAGGTCAGCGGCTACACAGTGTCGGATCGGGTGGTCGTCGGCGACCTCGCGGGCGCACTGGAGGCGTTGCGCTGGGCGCTGTCGATCGGGGTGGCGCCGGTGGTCATCGCCGACGCGCTCGCCGACGGGGTGCGATCGGTCGCTCGGGTGGCCGACGCCCGGCGGGGCAACCCGTACGAGCTGGCCGCCCAGGTGGGCATGCCGCCGTGGAAGGTGAAGCGCGCCCAAAGCCAGGCCAGAGGGTGGGACGAGCCTGGCCTGCGGCACGCCTTGGCGGTGGTCGCCGAGCTGAACGCCGAGGTCAAGGGTGCCGCTGCCGCGCCAGAGTTCGCATTGGAGCGCGCGATCGGCCGGATCGTGGCGTCACGGACGATCGGCTGACGCGCTCGCGGACGGCGCGGGCGCGCGATGAGGAGACCGCGATGAGGCGACTAGAGCGAATCGCGATGAGGCGACTAGAGCGAGCTGGCCCGCTGGGCCATCGCCGACTTCTTGTTGGCGGCCTGATTGGCGTGGATCACGCCTTTGCCGACCGCCTTGTCCAGGTGCCGTGAGGCACTGTGCAGCGCGGTGAGCGCGGCTTCGCGGTCGCCGGAGTCGGCGGCCTCCCGGAACCGGCGCACCGCAGTCTTGAGCGAGGACTTGACGGCCTTGTTGCGCTGCCGCGCCGCCTCATTGGTACGGATGCGCTTGATCTGGGACTTGATGTTCGCCACGAAGCTGCCTCAATTGCCGGTTCGATCAGTTACAGGTGGGTCTGACGCGCAGACAACCACGTCACCTTACCAGCGCGGGCGGGTCGGCCCAAAATCTGAGTCGAGGCAAAGCGTCGGCCCGCGCGCCCCCGGGACGACGGGCCGACGGTGGGCGTCAGGCCCAGACCAGCCGGGCGGTGACCACCTCGTACTTTGTGTATAGGTATGTGCGCACCCCGTCCTCGGTGCTGACCAGGTCGGTCACCGGCTGGTCGTCGCCATCGTCGGAGGCCGCCATCGCCTGCCCGTCGGCGAAGTACACCGCGAAGTCCACGGGCGCGATGTCGGTCAACTGAACCACCACGTACCGGCCACCGAGGGTCCGGACCAGCTCACGCACCTCCGGCGGGGCGCTGGCGAGCTGCCCGGTGGAGGCGTACACCCCGAGCACCTCCTGCCAGTCGTCGTCGCCCCCTGGCGAGGTGTTGACCAGGTCGCCCGCGTGCAGGTGAACGGCTGGGACGCGGTGCTCGGTGATGGCGCGGGGTTCAGTCATGGGGACCATCATTGCCGATCAGCCAATGCCAGGCGTGCGCGGCGTGAAATCATGGGGGAGTCCATGCCGTTCCAGATTCGACCCCGACCGCCCCGAGAGCCACCCGACCGCCCCGAGACTTTGACGAGCCCGCCACCGTGACCACGCCCCAGCAGATCGGCCGCACCAACCCGGCCCAGATCCGCAACTTCTGCATCATCGCGCACATCGACCACGGCAAGTCGACGTTGGCCGACCGGATGCTGCAACTGACGGGTGTGGTCGATGAGCGGCAGATGCGCGCCCAGTACCTCGACCGGATGGACATCGAGCGCGAGCGCGGCATCACGATCAAGGCGCAGAACGTCCGGATGCCGTGGCGCGACCACGTGCTGCACATGATCGACACCCCGGGGCACGTTGATTTCACCTATGAGGTGTCCCGTTCGCTGGCTGCCTGCGAGGGCGCGGTGCTGCTCGTCGACGCCGCGCAGGGCATCGAGGCGCAGACGTTGGCGAACCTGTACCTGGCGCTGGAGAACGACCTGACGATCATCCCGGTGCTCAACAAGATCGACCTGCCGGCGGCCCAGCCCGATGTGTGCGCGGCCGAGTTGGCGCACATCATCGGCTGCGATGAGGGCGAGGTGCTGCGGGTGAGCGCCAAGACCGGGGAGGGCGTGGCCGATCTGCTCGATGTGGTCTGCCGCGACATCCCGGCCCCGACCGGCGACCCGGACGCCGCCCCGCGCGCGCTGATCTTCGACTCGGTGTACGACATCTATCGCGGGGTGATCACCTACATCCGGGTCATGGATGGGCATTTCACCCCGCGTGAGCGGATCCGGATGATGTCCACCGGCGCCACCCACGAGTTGTTGGAGATCGGCGTCATCTCGCCCGAGCCGGTGCCCGCGGCCGGGCTCGGCGCCGGCGAGGTGGGCTACCTGATCACCGGGGTGAAGGACGTTCGCCAGTCCCGGGTGGGCGACACGGTGACCGATGCGGCCAAGCCGGCCAAGGCGTCGCTCGGCGGGTACCGCGACCCGCGCCCGATGGTCTACTCGGGGCTCTACCCCATTGACGGCTCGGACTTCCCGCTGCTGCGCGACGCGCTTGACAAGTTGCGGCTCAATGACGCGGCGCTGGTGTACGAGCCGGAGTCATCGGCCGCGTTGGGTTTCGGGTTCCGCTGCGGATTCCTCGGCCTGCTGCACTTGGAGATCATCCGAGAGCGGCTGGAGCGCGAGTTCGACCTGGATTTGATCTCCACCGCGCCGAACGTCGTGTACCGGGTGGTGCTCGAGGACGGCACCGAGCGCGTCGTCACCAACCCGTCGGATTGGCCGGCCGGGCAGAAGATCGCCGAGGTCAACGAGCCCGTCGTCAAAGCGATGATCATCACGCCGAGCGAGCACATCGGCGCGATCATGGAGCTGTGCCAAGGGCGGCGCGGCGCGCTGGACGGCATGGATTATCTATCCGAGGCGCGCGTCGAGCTTCGCTACACGCTGCCGCTCGCCGAGATCATCTTCGATTTCTTCGACGCCCTCAAATCGCGCACCAGGGGCTACGCCTCGCTGGACTACGAGATGGCCGGCGAGCAGGCGGCCGACCTGGTGAAGGTGGACATCCTGCTGCAAGGCGAACCGGTGGACGCGTTCAGCGCGATCGTGCACAAGGACCGGGCGTATGGGTACGGCACCGCGATCGTCACCAAGCTGCGCAAGCTGATCCCGCGCCAACAATTCGAGGTGCCGATCCAAGCCGCGATCGGCTCGCGGGTGATCGCCCGGGAGAACGTTCGCGCGTTGCGCAAAGACGTGCTGGCCAAGTGCTACGGCGGGGACATCACCCGCAAGCGCAAGCTGCTGGAGAAACAGAAAGAGGGCAAGAAGCGGATGAAGATGGTGGGCCGGGTCGAGGTGCCGCAGGAGGCGTTCATCGCGGCGCTGTCCACCGCCGAAACCGAGCCCGCCCGCCGCTGATTCGCTCCGGGCGGAGCGGGCGCAGCTGGCGATGCCCGGGCTTAGCTGGCGACGCCCCAGGCGCGGCGCGCGCCGCGACCGGGTGGGACCCGCGCCGCTCGCCCGCCGCCCCTCTGCGCGCCCCGGCGGCGGGGGCCCGAACTCGTCGCCGGCCGATCACTCCGGCATGTGGCAGACGGCCTCCACGTTGTTGCCGTCCGGATCGCGCACGAACGCGCCGTAGTAG
>WQZC01000111.1 GCA_009780925.1 Actinomycetes bacterium
ACCCACGCGGTGCTCACCGGCCACTCCGGGATACCCGGCAGCACGCTGTTCACCAACATTCGCAAGCTGGTGCTCGGGGACACGTTCGTCGTGACGGTGCTCAACCAACGGTTGACGTATCAGGTCGACCAGATCAAGACCGTGCTCCCGGACGACACCTCCGCGCTCACGGTCGATCCGAACCAAGATTACGTGACGCTCGTCACGTGCACGCCGATAGGCATAAACACCCACCGGCTGTTGGTTCGCGGCCATCGGATACCGACGTTGGGCGGGGAAGCGGCGACGCCACAGCAGATCACCGCCAATACCGAGGCCGGATTCCCGTGGTGGATGGTCGCTGCCGTCGGCGCAGTGGGCGGGGTGACCGGGCTCACTTACCCGCTGACTCGCGGTGATGGGTTCGGTGGGCGCAGGCCCCGCCCCGGCCGAGGCCCACGGCCGATGAGCCCGCGCGAGTTCCGCCGTCTCGGGCCGCGAGCCGGACCCGGGCCGTACGGCCCCCCACCGGGACGCCCGGCCCAGAGCCCAAGCCGAAACACAGGCCAGAGCGCGGGTCGGAGCCCAGGTCGACGCCCGAACGCGCGGGACGGCGCGGCGGCTCGGCATGGCGCGCCGGAGACCCCCGAAGCGCAAGCGTTCTGGCAGTCAACCGCCGCGCCGGGTCACCCGGCCACCGCTGCTCATGTCCTGTCAACGCCCCGCGACCCTTTTGGCTCGCCTAGCCACGGATCGCCGGCGAGTCAAGGCTTTACCAGCCCCAGTGCCGCGCCCCCCAACGGATCGGTGCCATATGCCGTTCCGGTGACTGGCGTGGCCCACGGGTACTCGGCGCCCTATGGTCCGCCCGCGCCGCCTGCGGCGTCGGCGGCATTCGGAGCGCCTGCGCCGGCTGCCGCCTATTTCCCAGCCGGGCCGTATGGCCCGCCGGCGATGCCCGGGTACGGCCCGGCCGCCCCGGCGTACGGCCCGGCCGCCCCGGCGGCCGCTGGGTATGCGCCGTCGGCTCCGGACGCCCCGGGGTATGGCCCGGCCGCCCCGGCGGCCCCTGGATACGCTCCGGCCGCGCCAGTGACGACCAATGGGACGGCGGCGGATGCGGCGTTCAGCCAGTCAGTGCCCGGCTGGTCGCAGCCTGCTGCGCCAGCGGGAGCGTCGGGGGCGCCCCCGAGCTCGGGGCCGTCCGCGACTTGGGCCGGCTATGGCCAACCCGCCGCGCGTTCCGCCCATGGGGCGCCCACCGCGTCGGTCGGCACTGGGTCAGCCGCGACCGCAGCGACTCTTGGCCCGGCGGCGGCATCGCCGGCGCTTGGGAAGGCGGCGCGGACGACTGCCTCGGCACGGCCCCGCAGCCGGGCCAAGCGGACGGCCGCCGACCTGCGACGGCTCAAGATCGGTGACACCTTCCTGGTCAGCGTCGCGAACCAGCGGCTCGCCTTCCAGGTCGACCTGATCCAGTCGCTGTCCGATCAGCACGAGGCACCGACCGCGCTGCCCGGCAGGGACCACCTGACGCTGGTGACCGACACACCGATCGACAACTACGGCAGCCGGCTGCTGGTCCGCGGGGTCCGGGTTCCGGTCCCCGAGCGGGCGGCTCAGGGCAATGGCCGAGCCGTCGCCCACATCAAGGCTGGCTTGCCCTGGTGGGCGGTGACCGCCACCGGTGCGCTCACCGTTCTCACCGTCATCGCGGTGCTGTGATGGTGATTCGGGTGACTTCGCGCGCGGCGCCACCTTCGTCGCGCGCAGGGCAATCTGTCGATGATTCACGCGGTCATAACTCGACGGCTTCGGCGTCTACTTCGTGGTGGAGAGTTTGAGTTATGCCGCCTCGTGTAACCGCAGGGAAGGGAATCTGGACCTAAGATGGCCACCTCGCCAAGAGCGCGCCTGACGGCGCTCATGGTCGCTGCGGCTGCGGCCACGCTTGCCCTGATCGGGCTCGCGGGCCCCGCGCAAGCCGCGGGGAACCTTCCGGACCCGAACGCGACTGGTTCGATCACCATCACCAAGCTTGAGCAGCCAGCGGGAGCGAGGTTCACGGCCTCAAAGATCAGCGGCATCGATCTGGACACAAACAGCGGCTGGTTGCTTGAGGAGCAACTGGCGCAGGGTTTCAGCCCGGACAACGTGACCCGAGCGCACGCCTACTTCGCCGACGCCGGCTACCCGATCGATGAGAGCAACGTGTTCACCTCCGCGATCACCGGCAAGAATGGCATCGCGGTGTTCTCCGACCTGCCGATCGGGCTTTACCTTGTCGAGGAAACGCAGGCCCCGCCGAACACCACGCCGGCGGTTCCGTTCGTGATCAGCATTCCCACCACCGATCCCGATCAGCCCAATCAGTGGGACTACGACATGCTGGTGTACCCGAAGGACTTCATCCAGCCGGTGCATCTGTCCACCAGCCCAGCACATCCGACGACCCCGGTGCACACTGCGGCCACCGGCACGCTCTCGCCCGCCCCAACGCCGATCATCGACACCGGCCTGGGCGCGAACGCCCCGGACGACGGGGCGCTGCCGCTGATCTTGTCTGGCATCGTGGTCGTCACGGCCGGCGCGGTCGGCTTGCTGCTCGCGTTTGGTGGCCGCCGTCGCGGGATTGAACGGCGCGGCACCAGCAGCGAGTAGCGCGAACAAGTCAAGGTCGGGCCTCGCAGCGCGCTGCGAGGCCCGAATTGTTGTGCCGGACCGGGCCGCGTGCGTTTCTGTGCGCGCGAGCCCCGGCCGAGGGCCGGCCCAGGAGGTGTCCCGGTGCGGGCGAGGTCCGGTTCCCGGCGCGCGGGACAGCGTGGAAGGGCGCGGGAAGCGCCGCCGCACGGCGCTGGGCAGCGGCGGCCGCGCGGGCGGCTCGTGTCGCGGCGACATGTTTGGTGGACGTCAGGGACCTTAGCGGGCTGGCGGGGTCGCTGCCCGGGGCCGAATTAGGCGAAACGGCGAATGGCCGCGTGCCGCCTGAGGCGGCACGCGGCCATTCGCAATCGTCAGGACTTTGTGGCGAATCCTTAGGGCCTGATGGCCGGCTGGGCGGAGACGGGGCCTTTGCGGTGGTTCGCGTGCGATCCGAGCCCGTGCCCGCTGCCGATGGCTGGCTCAGCGCGGATCGTGTGGTTGATGTCGCCGAGGTCGAGCGCGGCCGCGGCGCAGTGCGCGCAGGCCCGCAGATGCTCGCGCACCACGTCGGCCTCGGTGGGGGGCAACCCATTGCGCGTGTAGCGACCCAGGCGCGCCCGCGCGTGCATGCAGGCGTGGCTCTCGGCGGGTTTGACGTGCTGCTGGAGGAACGCCTGGCGCAGCTTCTCGCGGGCGCGTACGCCGCGCGCGGACACGGTGTTCGTGCTCAAGCCGAGCTGCTGCGCGATGTGCGCTGGCTTGCGCTCCTCGATGATCGAATTCCACAGCAGTTCGCGGTCGCTCTGGGGCAGTGACGCCCAGGCTTGCCAAGCCGCGGCCTGGTCGGTGTATTCGGAGTACAGGTCCGCCGATGATGGCTCCGCGCCACTGACCGCCTGCGCCGACTCCAGCAACCCGTCGTCGGCGGTGAACTCCAGGCGGTTGTAGTACCGCCGGGTCAAGTCCAGGTGAAGGTGTCGAAGCGTCATCAGCAGGTACGACCGGAACGCGCCATCCGGTCCGTTGCCGTGCAGCACTGCGGTCAGCACCCTGGTGAAGCTCTCGCTGACAAGTTCATCCACCGCGGACGGTTTGCCCAATGACTCGGCGAGTCGTCGCGCGGCCGGCTCGTGGCGGCGCCACAGCACGGCGTATGAGTCAATGTCGCCGGCGCGAACGGCGTCGAGCAGCTCCATGTCGGACCGGTCCCCGTGGGCCTGGTCCTGGTCGCTGTGGCACCTGGTGCGTACCTGCGTGTCGGTCCCCATCATTTGCTTACCCCGCTCATCGGATCCTCCGTCGGCCCGCGTGGCCGTGAAGTCGGTTAAACCCGTGTAAGGAATACTTTGGCGCGAAGTCATTATTGCACCGCAAGCGACCAGGAAACTTGTGACCTTAGTCACAAAATTGTATCAAGCTGATGCTGGTGTTACGGGCGTGGTCAGTGGGGTTCGACTGCCTCCGCGCCGGAGGGGGTTGGCCAGCGACGGAAATTCAAGTACGAGCGGCTCGGTGTGGGGCCGCGCTGGCCCTGGTACCGGGAGCCCACCTCGGTGGCTCCATACGGGTGCTCGGCCGGACTCTCCAGTCGAAATAGACATAATTGCCCGATTTTCATGCCTGGCCAGAGCATGATTGGGAGATTAGCCACATTTGATAGTTCCAGCGTTATATGCCCGGAGAAGCCGGGATCGATGAAGCCCGCGGTGGAGTGCGTGAGCAGCCCCAGCCGGCCGAGCGAGGACTTCCCTTCCAGGCGGCCGGCCAAGTCATACGGCAGCGTAACGGCTTCCAGGGTCGACCCGAGAACGAACTCACCCGGGTGCAACACGAACGGATCATCACATTTTGGCTCAACTAGGACAGTGAGCTCGTCCTGACGTTTGGCCGGGTCGATATGGGTGTATTGAGAGTTGTTAAACACGCGGAAGGCTCGGTCAAGTCTGACGTCCACGCTGGACGGTTGCACCAACTCGTCGTCCCATGGCGTGACGACCACGCGCCCCGCGGCCACCTCGGCGCGGATGTTTCGGTCACTGAGCAACACGGCAGCCGACTCTATCCGTCTAGCGCGCGCGTGCCGAACACAGCGGCGCGGCACACCGCGATTCGTGGCGAGCTGATCGCCCGAAACCCGACCTCCTCGATCATCGATCGGCTTCGTCGGAACGCCGCCGGGCCGACGTGCCCGATCGGCTCGGCGAACAGCAGCCGGCCCGCCGGGGCCAGGGCCTGGCGCACTTGCCGAACCAAGCGACCGGGATCGGGCACCTCATGCAGCACCATGAACAGCAGCGCGAAGTCAACCGCGCCCGACCATCGGTCGATGTTGAGCGAGTCGCGGTCGGCTTGTTGGGGCGTGATGTTGGCGCGGTGCGCTCGTCGCGCGGTCTCGGCCAGCCCGGCCAGCATCTGCGGCTGCAGGTCCACGGCCACCACCTGGCCGCGATCGCCGACCAGCTCGGCCATCGGGATCGTGAAGTAGCCCATGCCGCAGCCCACGTCCAGCGCGGTCATGCCGGCGGCCACGTGCGGGCGCAGGATGCGACGCGGGTTTTGCACCAGCTTGCGCGCGGAGAGCATCAGCAGCGGGCCGCGCTGCCACGGGCAGACGTGCGGATCGGCGCCGGGCGGGTCGGCCGATCGCTGCGGGGGAGCGCCGGCGCTGGTTAGCCTTTCCATGTGCGCAAGCTTTCCACCTTGTTCCTGCGAACCCTGCGTGACGATCCCGCCGACGCGGAGCTCGCCAGTCATCGGCTGCTGATGCGCGCCGGATACCTCCGCCGCGTCGCGCCGGGCAGCTACTCCTGGCTTCCGCTGGGGCTGGCCGTCCTCGCCAAGTTCGAGGCCATCATCCGCGAGGAGATGGACGCGATCGGCGCGCAGGAGGTGCGCTTGCCGGCGCTGGCCCCACGGGAGCACTTCGCGGCTTCCGGGAGCTGGGCCGAGCGCGGCGAGAACCTGTTCGCGCTGCGCGACCGCAAGCAGGCCGAATACTTGCTGGCGCCGACGCATGAGGAGTTGCTCACCGCGCTGGTCAAGGGCGAGTACTCCTCGTACAAGGACTACCCGGTCACGCTCTACCGGATTCAGGCCGAGTACCGAGACGAGGCGCGACCGCGAGCGGGCGTGCTGCGCGCACGGGAGTTCGTGACGCACGGCTCGTGCTCGTTCGACGTCTCGGCCGAGGGGATGGCCGCCTCGTACCAGGCGCACCGCGCGGCGTATGAGCGGATCTTCAACCGGATCGGCATCGACTGCCGCGTCGTCGCGGCGAGCTGCGGCGCGCGCGCGGCTGCGACGGGCAACGACGGGACGGGCGACGACGAGATGAGGGACGGCGTGGCGGGCGGCTTGGCGGCCGAGGAGTTCCTCGCGCCCACCCCGGCCGGCGAGGATCGCTTCGCTTGGTGCGCGCGCTGCGGCCACGCCGCGAACGCCTTCGCCGCCGAGATCGGCCGGCCCCCGGTGGCGGCGGACGCGGAGCGCCCGGCGCAGCGGGTCTACGACACCCCGGACACCCCGACCATCGAGACCTTGGTCGAGGTCTTCAACGGCCTGGGCGTGGGCGCCGTCACCGCCGCTGACACGCTCAAGAACGTCGTGCTGAAAGTCCGCGAGCCGGGCGAGGATGGCTGGTCGCTGCTGGTGATCGGCGTCCCCGGTGACCGGGAGGTGGATCTGGAGCGGGTGGCCGGCCGGCTCGGACCGATCCAGCTCGAACCCGCCGACGCGGCGGACATCGCCGCGCAGCCCGCGTTGGTGAAGGGCTACATCGGGCCGCAGATCCTCGGGCTCGGCGCCCCATCGGGGATCAAGTACCTGGTCGACCCGCTGGTCGCCCCGGGCAGCGCCTGGATCACCGGCGCGAACGCCGCCGGCAAGCACGCCGCCAACGTGGTGCGCGACCGCGACTTCACCGTCGACGGTGAGATCGGCGCGGCCGAGGTCAGGAGCGGCGATCCCTGCCCGCGCTGCGGCTCACCGCTGGAGATCGCCCGGGGCGTCGAGCTCGGGCGCCTGTCCCGGCTCGGGGACAAGCACGCCAAGGCGTTCGGCCTGACCGCGCTGGGCCCGGACGGCAAGCCGGTCGCCGTCACCATGGACTCCTACGCCATCGGCGTCAGCCGGGCGGTGGCCGCGTTGGCCGAGCAAACCCACGACGACAAGGGCCTGTGCTGGCCACGCGCGGTGGCCCCGGCCGACGTCCACATCGTCGCCACCGGAAAGGACGAGGCGGTGTTCGCCGCCGCCGAGCGGCTCGCCACCGAACTGGAGGCGGCCGGGGTCGAGGTGATCTACGACGATCGGCGCGGCGTCTCGCCCGGGGTGAAGTTCAAAGACGCCGAGCTGATCGGGGTGCCGTCCATCATCGTCGTGGGTCGGGGCTTGGCCGGCGGCGCCGTGGAGTTGAGAGACCGCCGCACCGACGCGCGCCGGGAGGCGCCGGTCGGCTCGGCGGTGGCCGAGATGCTGGCCGAGCTGCGACGCTGACCCGAGCGCGCGGTCAGTCGGCCGGCGCCGATGGGGTCAGGAGAACGGCGACCAGGCGAGTTGGGCGAGTGTGCCCGGGTCGCTGATCCGCACGCCGCTGCCCGACAGCGTCCAGAGCTGGCCGGCGACCAGCAGGCTGCGCTGGATGCCCTGACCGTCGTCGCGCAGCGCCGAGCCGAGCGGGTTGGCCACCAGCCCCAGCTTGGTCAGGGTCAGGCCCTGGAGCCGGAGCGCCAGCACCTTGCCGGACTGCTCGCCGGACCAGGTGTCGACCGGCGCGACGACCAGCCCGGTCGGCTGCCAGCAGAGGAACGCGTGCGGGTTGAGCTGGCCCCAGCCGATCGCGCCGGGCAGCGTTACCTGGGCGGCGCGCTTGGGGGCGGCGGGATCGCTGACGTCGAACAGTGAGACCTGCATCCCGGTGGCGCGGCCGTCGCGGTCGGCTTCCTGCCCGACCCCGATCAGCCGGTTGTCGCCGGCGTCGTACAGGTAGTCCGAATAGCCGGTGATGTGCAATTCGCCGGCGAGTTTGGGCGCGCGCGGGTCGCTGAGGTCGAGCACGTAGAGCGGGTCCGTCTGCCGGAAGGTGACCACGTAGCCGCGCGGCCCGGTGAAGCGCACCGCGTAGAGCCGCTGCCCACGCCCGAGCCCGCCGACATGCCCGACCCGGTCGAGCGTCGCGGCGTTGAGCACGTACAAGTCGGACTGGGCGCGGTTGCTCGAGGTCCCGTCGGACGTGGTGACGATGCGCAGGTAGCCGTCGTACTCGGACAACGAGTACGAGCTGAGCAGCCGTCCGGGCACGGCGCCGGAGCCCAGGTAGAGCGGCGCCGCGGCGCCGCTGATCGCGAAGCGGTGCAGCTCGGTCTTGCCGGGGTTCGGGCCGTCGTCGTACCAGGACGGGTTGGAGGCGATGTACAGGCTCTGCGCGTCGGCGTAGACGGTGTCGCCGTCGGCGGCGACGCTGACCGGAGCGACCGCCGCGGCCGGGTCGGCGAGGTAGTCGGGGTCGCCCAGCTTGGCGAGGTCGATGGTGTAGACGGTCTGCAGCGACGCGCCGGTGAACTCGTCGGGCAGATTGACCGAGCCGCACGGCACCCGCTGCGGCGCGCTGTCCGCGCCGACGGTCACGGTGTAGGACGGCAGCCAGGCGTCGATCGGCGCCTCGCGGATGGCCTTCTGGTTGTTCGCCTTGGCCGTCGAGTCCTTCTCGTTGTCGGCGCGCGGGGGAAAGTTGATCACTGGCGAGCTCTGCGCGACGACCCGCGCCACGGTGCCCACCATACGGGCGTCCAGGTAGTCGCCGTCCGCGCTCAGCGAGCCGGTGACGCGCGGCGCGCCGGTCAGATCCACGAACAGGAACGTGGCGACGCCGGCGCCCGACGAGCCGTACATGCCAGAGCCGGAGTCATCGAGCAGGACCAGCGCGGCATCGCCCGACACGAACAGCTGCGCGTTCGACGCCCCGGCGTAGGCGCGCAGGTCCAACGAGCCGAGCACGGCGGCGGAGCCGGCGTCCAGCACCCGCAACACGCCGCCGGTGACCGCCACCACCCGGTCGCCGTCGGTCTTGACCACATCGGGTTCGTCCACGCCGGCCTCCTGGACGTTGGTCT
>WQZC01000112.1 GCA_009780925.1 Actinomycetes bacterium
ACAACTCCATCGCGTCAGCCCGATACTGCGCCAACTGAGTCTTCGGAATACGTCTCGCTCTCACGCCCACAACAATACCAACAACACATCAACAAGTCCAGTAACCCGATACCACCTTAGTAGGCTGTCGGTGATCGGCACTAGTTTTCCCTCTCCCAAGGAGAGGGCCTCATTGCGGCGGCGACTATCAGTTGTCCGCGACGGGCGAACACCCAGGTTTTCCCTCTCCCAAGGAGAGGGCCTCATTGCGGCGACTGGTGGGGCGCGGCATAATGCAGCCCCTCGGACTGGTTTTCCCTCTCCCAAGGAGAGGGCCTCATTGCGGCCGCAGCGCGAGAGCTTCCGCGCATTTCGCGAGCTGGCCCGTTTTCCCTCTCCCAAGGAGAGGGCCTCATTGCGGCGGCTCGCCGGGTGGATCGTCGGCACGCTGATCAGCGGTTTTCCCTCTCCCAAGGAGAGGGCCTCATTGCGGCGCGCGTGCCTCGCGGCGGACAACGGCCGACGCGCGGGGTTTTCCCTCTCCCAAGGAGAGGGCCTCATTGCGGCCGGTAAGAAGCCGGTCCGTAAACGAACAGGGGTGGTCGTTTTCCCTCTCCCAAGGAGAGGGCCTCATTGCGGGATTGGGTCTGCTCGTGGTGACGCCCACGCGGCACTGGTGTGGGCTGCCAGCGTCGCACCTATGTCTGGTGCGCACGGCGCGCGTGACGTTCGACGGCGCTGGCCGCTGCGCATGCTCGCGCCGGAGTCGTCGGAGGCTCGCTGTTGGGTGCGGCCGACCAGTTGGCCAGTGCGCCGGGGTCCGGCGACATGAACGGCGTGGACGCTGCGAGCGCCCAGAGAGGGCAGATCGACGCCGCATCGCACAAGTCCGAGATTCGCTGTTCGTTCCGAAGGCGCGCATGCTCGGCTCGTTTGCTGAGAGGATAACATCCCAATCTGACTCTGAGGTGATATCCTCGCAACCAAGTCTAGTGAGGATATCCTCGCGTCAGGAGGGGCTCGTGGCCAAGCGGTGGGCGAGAGTGTTGTCTGCGGCTGATCTCGGCAGATTCCTGGCTGAGTTGCGCGCCGAGCGCGGATTGACGCAAGCCGAGCTGGCCGACGAGCTCGGGATTAGCCGCCGGTACCTGTACGAGATTGAAGCCGGCAAGCCGATCCTTTACACCGACCGCCTGTTTGCGACGCTCCGTGTGCTGGGCGCGCGGCTGACAATTGAGGCGCAGGTGGGTGGCGATGAGTAGGCAGCCGCTCGCGGTGTGGCTGTACGGCACCCGGGTGGCGGAAATCAGCGAGGACGTGGGCGACCGCATCGCGCTGACCTGGACCGGCGACGCCTACGACCGGTGGGGTGGCGGGTCGCGTGTGGTGTCCCACCTGCTGCCGTTGACCGCTCCGACCGCTCCAACCGCGTCGCCCCATCCGGCGCGCGTCACGGCATTCGTCGACGGGCTCTTGCCGGAGGGCAATGCTAGGACGAACTATGCGATTGAGGCTGGCTTGCGCCCAGAGGACACCTATGGCCTCATAACGCGGTACGGCCGGGACACTGCGGGCGCGCTGGTCTTCCAACCTCTCGATGAGCCCGAACCCGTTCGCGTGGGCGAATACAGGCCGATCGACGACGCCGAAGTGGCGCGACGGCTCCTCGACGCGCACCGGCATTCGCCGACGCGCCGCGCGGGCGGCCGGGACTCCAGCACCCTCGCGGGTGTCCAGCCAAAGATCACCTTGCATCGCGACGCGCAGGGGCAGTGGCAGGCCTGCCTGAATGGAGCCCCGTCGACGTGGATCGTCAAACTCGCTCAGCCGGAGGACTCGCCGGCAGCTGACGTCGTGGACACCGAAGTGCTCAGCTTGGATCTGGCGAGTGGCGCCGGGCTTGCCGCGGCCCACGCCGAGCTGCACGCCTTCGACAGGGTGCGCGCCATCGCGGTGCTGCGCTACGACCGGACGAACAGCCCGGCCGGAATCGGCCGCGTCCACCAAGAAGACCTCGCTCAAGCGCTGGGGCTCAACACCGCCGATCCGTCGCGCAAGTTCCAACGTGGAAACTTGATGCCATCGTTGCGCCACGCCGCGCGGGTGCTCCAGGAAAGCGGGTCGGACCCTGACGACCTGCTGCGCCTGACCACGTTGAACTACTTGCTGGGCAACATCGACGCGCACGCGAAGAACATCTCGTTCCTGCGCCGCGATGACGGCGCCGCAACGCTCGCTCCGGCGTACGACATCGCCATGCACACCCACCACGCCGGCGAGCAGCACCGCAGCGCTTTGGACATCAACGGAAAGATCTACTACGCGGACATGGGGATCGACGACCTGCTTCACGAGGCTCGCTCGTGGAAGATGCCGCCCAGGCGCGCGGTCAGAGTCATCAACGAGACGTTGGACCGAACTCAGGCCGCCCTTGACGCGGCGGAGCCGGAGAACTATCCGGGAGTCAGCGAACACGCCTGGGACGTGGTGCGCCGGCGGGTCGCGTCCGCCGGCCGCGTTTCCGCCGGCCCGTCCTGAGGCGTCGCGGTCCCGAGCGTCCCTCTACCGTGGAGAGCACCCAATCGCGGGCGGAACGGAAGGGCGGTGGGCCGATGAAGGTCGGCATGGTCCAGATGCGCGTGGACTGCAAGCAGCCGGAGACGAATCTGCGCCGGGCCGAGGAGGGAATCGAAGCCGCTGCGGCGGCCGGCTGCCGGTTCGTGGTCTTGCCCGAGTGCCTCGACGTGGGTTGGGGCGCGCCCGACGCGGTGGCGCACGCGGACGAGATACCGGGGGCCCGGACGGAACGGCTGGGGCGGGCGGCGGCGCGACATGGGGTCTACGTCGTCGCCGGGTTGACCGAACGGGAAGTCGGCCGCTCCGAGAAGAACGGCCGCTCCGAGTCGGACAGTCGTGTTGCGGGGCAAGGCGCCCGCTGCTACAACACGGCGGTCGTCATCGGCCCGGACGGGCGGTTGCTCGGCAAACACCGCAAGATCAACCTGCTGCCCGGGGTCGAGGACATGGTCTATTCCGTCGGTGACCGGCTCGCCGTGTACGACATGGATTCCGTTCGGGTGGGTGTCAACATCTGCGCGGACAACTTCCTCTCGCATCTGATGCTCGGCCGGAGCCTGGCCGCAATGGGCGCGAAGATAATCCTGTCGCCGTGCGCCTGGGCGGTGACCGCCGAATCCGCCGCCGCCCGCAAACCGTACGGCGCGGAATGGCTGGAGTCGTTCGGGGTTCTGGCGCGCGAGTGCGGGATCTGGGTGGTCGGGGTCAGCAATGTTGGCGACGTCGCCGAAGGCGTCTGGAAGGGCTGGAAGTGCATCGGCAACTCCATCGCCATGTCGCCGGACGGCCCGGCCCTGATCATGGGGTACGGCGAAGACGCGGAGTCGGTCGCAGTGGTGGACGTCGCGATCTGACCCCCGGGCGCCGGGCGGGCTCGACCCCGGGTGCCGGGTCGCGGCCGGGAGCGCTGATCCGCGGGCGACGCTCCGAAGCGGCGGCCTATGGCGGCGGCGCCGGCCAGCGGCCTCGGGCTGCGGCTTCGGGCTGCGGCCGGAGGTGGCCCGCGACGGTCCGCCGGTGCGCGCGTACCGTGGGTTGGCTCGGGGCGGCGACCCGAAGGCCCACCCGGAGCCGGACGCGAAGAACAACGCGAAGGACACGAAGTTGAAGGCGCTATACAAGGCGGGCGCGGAGCCCGGGCTGCGGCTCGTCGACCGGCCGGAGCCGTCCGCCGGTCCCGATGAGGTCAAGATCCGCGTGCTGCGCGCCGGGATCTGCGGCACCGACCTGCACATCCAGGCGTGGGACGCCTGGGCAGCGGGCGCGGTGAACGCTCCGCTGGTGGTGGGCCACGAGTTCTGCGGCGAGGTGGTGGCCGTCGGGGACAAGGTGCGCGACGTCCGGGTCGGCGACATGGTGTCCGGCGAAGGGCACGTGGTGTGCGGGACCTGCCGCAACTGTCGGGCCGGGCGGCGGCACATGTGCATCCGGACCTCCGGACTGGGGGTGAACCGGGACGGCGCGTTCGCCGAGTACGTGGTGCTGCCCGAGTCGAACGTGTGGGTGCACCGCGACGGCATCGACCCCGACCTGGCGGCGATCTTCGATCCGTTCGGCAACGCCGTGCACACCGCGCTGTCGTTCCCGCTGGTCGGCGAGGACGTGCTGATCACCGGCGCCGGCCCGATCGGGCTGATGGCCGCCGCCGTCGCGCGACACGTCGGGGCCCGGCTGGTGGTGATCACTGACGTCAGCGAGCCGCGCCTGGCGCTCGCCGAGCGCATCGGCGTGGATCGCGCGGTCAACGTGGCGACCGGGCGCATCGTCGACGCCCAGCGCGCGCTCGGCATGGTCGAGGGCTTCGACGTCGCGCTGGAGATGAGCGGCCATCCGTCGGCGCTGCCGGAGATCCTGGCCAACCTCAACCACGGCGGGCGGGTCGCGCTGCTGGGCCTGCCCAGCGAGCCGGTCGAGGTCGACTGGAGCCGGGTGATCACCCACATGATCACCATCAAGGGCATCTATGGTCGGGAGATGTTCGAGACCTGGTATGCGATGAGCGCGATGCTGCGCTCCGGGCTGGACATCTCGCCGGTCATCACTGACCGGTTCCCCGCCGCCGACTGGCCGCAGGCGTTCGCCACCGCGGCAGCCGGGCAACGGGGCAAGGTGGTCATGGATTGGACGGAGGTCGACTGACATGTACGGCACGGTGCGCGACCAGCTGCGCGAGACGATAACGGAGATCAGGGACGCCGGTCTCTACAAGGACGAGCGCGAGCTCGCCTCCCCGCAAGCGGCCCAGGTGGTCTCCGCCGGGCAGCGGGTGCTGAACTTCTGCGCCAACAACTACCTTGGCCTGGCCGACCACCCCGCGCTGATCGAGGCGGCTAAGGCCGCCCTGGACGAGTGGGGCTTCGGTATGGCCAGCGTGCGGTTCATCTGCGGCACGCAGACCCAGCACACCCTGCTGGAGTGGCGGCTGTCGGAGTTCCTCGGCACCGAGGCGACAATCCTGTACTCGTCGTGTTTCGACGCCAACGGCGGGGTGTTCGAGACGCTGCTGGACGAGCGGGACGCGGTGATCTCCGACGAGCTCAACCACGCCTCGATCATCGACGGCATCCGGCTGTGCAAGGCGCGGCGGCTGCGTTACGCCAACCGCGACCTGGCCGACCTGGAGGCGCAGCTGGTCGCCTCCGCCGACGCGCGCCGCCGGCTGGTGGTGACCGACGGGGTGTTCTCCATGGACGGCTACCTCGCCCCGGTGGACGAGATCTGCGCGCTGGCCGACAAACACGACGCGCTGGTCATGGTGGACGACTCGCACGCGGTCGGCTTCGTCGGCCCGAACGGCGCCGGCACCCCAGACCTGTTCGGCGTGCGGGACCGGGTGGACATCGTCAGCGGCACGCTGGGCAAGGCGCTCGGCGGCGCGTCCGGCGGGTATCTCAGCGGTCGCGCCGAAATCGTCGAACTGCTGCGCCAGCGGTCCCGGCCATACCTGTTCTCCAACGCGGTGGCGCCAGCCGTGGTCGCCGGCTCGCTCGCCGCGCTGGACCTGGTGGCTGGTGGCGGGCCGCAGCGGGCGGCGCTGACCGCGAACACTGTCTTGTTCCGGCGCCTCATGGCCGAGGAGGGTTTCGATGTGCTCCCGGGTGAGCACCCGATCTGCCCGGTCATGTTCGGCGACGCGGTGCTCGCCGCCCGGATCGCCGACGAGATGCTCGCGCACGGCGTGTACGTGATCGCCTTCTCCTACCCGGTGGTGCCGCAGGGCAAAGCGCGGATCAGGGTGCAGCTGTCGGCGGCGCACACCGAAACCGACGTGCGCGCCTGCGTGTCCGCCTTCGCCGCCGCCCGGGCGGCCGTGCGCTGACGCCCGCGCCGCGCGCGCGACGCCGCGGCCTGGGTCAGTGGGTGAGAGTTCCGTAGGTCACGTACACCCCGCCACCCGGGCGACCCCCGGTGGTGAGGCTTCCGACGGCGTATCGGTTGTACTCCTGGCGCACCCCGACGCCGTAGGTCACCGCGTTGATGATCAGGTTCTGTGCGGGCGCGCTGGACACCACCGCGACGTGATACACGTAGCCGCCGGGCTCGTGCAGGAATGCGAGATCGCCGGGCGCCGCTTTGGCCCGGGAGATCTTGCGCATGGCCACGAACTGCCCTTGCGCCGTGCGTGGCAGTTTGATTCCGATCCTCAGATAGGACGCGTATGCCAGGCCGGAACAATCGAAATAGGCGGGTCCGATACCGGCGAATCCGTACGGTTTGCCGAGCTGAGCTTTGGCGAACGCCACCACCTTCTGATTGCGCTCCGTCCAGGGCGGCGCGAAGGTGAATTTCAAGGTGCCGATTATCGGATTCGCGCTGCCTGGTCCGATGTTGCGCGCCCTGATCGAGATGGTGTGCGAGCCGTAGCCGAAGTCCTTGCCGACCTTCCAGGTCCGGGCGAACGACGCTGGGTAGACCGGGGCGTTGACGGTCTGTTTGACCTTGCCGTCGATCAGGTATTGGACGGTCAGACGGGCCGTCTTGACGTTAGGGTCGACGGCGCGCCCGGACCAGCGAACGGTGTGCGCGGTCTTGGAGAACGACCCCGAGCCGATCGGGTTGTCCGGGTCCACGATGGCGATCGTTCGGCACCCAAGTGGGCTGTTATGGCCCAATTTGCCACGGTTCAAGGCGATGGCGCATATCTTGTGTTTACCGTAGCCCAGTCGTTGGGATGTCCATGAAAACCCTGATTTAGCCAGTTTGCTCGTGTGATACTTGCTCACCAGATCGGGCCGCGCCACACCGGTGCCGACGGTGTGCCGGTGCCCGTCGATGGTGATCCTCGCTTGGCCGCGGCTTGGCGCGTCGCGGTCGAACGTCCATCCGGTGACGGTGACCGTGCGGTTCGGGTTGGCCTTGGCGGCGTCCCAGTGGCCGATCGCGTCGTGCGTGCGCGGCGGGGCGGCGGCGCTGGCGCGGGCAGGGACCACGATGCCTGTGGCCGCGAGCACGGCCGCCGCGATGGCGAGCGCTGCCGCTGCTGAGGCGAACACCGGAGCTGCTTTTCGGCGAGTCGCCGCGCGATTCTTCGGTTGTCGTGGTACTGGGTTGTCCGTCGTATCCATAACGGGTCTGACGCTCCAATCGCGGTCGCTGCCACGCGCGGTTATTGATTGCGCAGCAATGCGTTCGTTATCGTACCGTGACAACCTACTACATGTGCGATGACGATGTGTGCTTGACAAACCTAGAACGATTAGTGTATTCGCGCGGGCGCGTTGGGAGGCGTTTTGGTGGGATGGTCGTCGGTCAATTCGGGCGCGCGATCGGCGGTGTCAGCCCGAGCGGCGCGGCGCCAGCCGGAGTCGGCTCAGCCGTCTTGCTCGGCCATCCTGGCTGAGGATCTGCTCACCGCGCGTCCAGCACGGTCCGCCGCGCTGATCCGCCGCGGCCTGCGCGCGCAGTGGCCCGCGGCCGATTTGCTTCGGGTGGTCAAAGAGATGCGATCCAACGCGAAGTGGTTGCGTACCAACGCCGATCGGGAGGTGTACTACGCTCGGCCCGCCACCACGGGCGACCGTCGATGGGACGTGTTGCTCGCCGGTGTTGTCGAGGACATGGTGCTTCGCGAAGGCGGGACCCCCCGGATTGGTCGATGTCCGCTCGGCCGCTGCCAGGGTTCTGGTTCGTCGGGGAATTCGAGGCGATGGCGGCTTGGTCGTTGGCGCACACCCCGACCGCGCTTCGGGTGCGCGGCGTGGTGCTCGATGAATCCGAACTGGTGGCGGTGTGAACGACGAGCGGCTGGTCTCACCCCGCTTGGAAGCGGGCGCGGGAGGCCAACGCGCGGCGCAGGTCGTCGCCGGCGTCGATGACCGCGCGGCGAACATTCGGGTCCAGGTCGCGCTGGGCGAGCAGGGTTTCCGTGTCCGCCGCCGTCTCCGGACGCACCGCGGTCCATGGGTAGGCGGCGGACGCCAGCTTGCTGACCAGCCAGCCGGACCGCAATGTCGCCATCGACGGCGCTTGCTCGAAGAACCGCGCCACGAACGGCGTCGTCAGCTCCCGCTGGCGCGGGTGCCAGAACCCCGCCGCGATCGCGTACAGCTCGGAGTTGACGCAATCCGGTTCGCTCATCATGGTGTGCCAGGCCCGCTGCTTGCTGGCCGGGTCAGGGGTCAGCGCCCGGCAGGTGACGGCGCGCAGCCGGCCCTGGTCCGTGGCGTCGGACGCCACCTGGGCGTCCAACTCGTCCGCGCGCAGCGCGCCAAGCGCGGCCAGCCGTTCGATCGCCGCCCAGCGCAGCTCGACATCGAGGTCGAGCCCGGTGGGCAGCACGGTGCCCGCGAGCCAGCCGCGCAACCGGGCCGTGTCCCGGGTGGCGGCCAGCCAGCCGCGGGCGGCGGCGAGCTGGCGGCCGGACCCCGGCGCGGCGGCGGCGAGCGCGGCGGCAGTCGCGTCCGCGATCCGATCGGTCGCGGCATCGAGTTCGGCGTCCGGCAGGCACTGCCCGGCCAGCGTGCGCAGCGCCCAGCCGGCCACGGTTCGCACGATGGCGTCCACCGGCTCGGCCGGCACGGCGGCGCTGACCACCTCCAACGCCAGGCGCGGGTCGAGCTCGGCATCGGCAACCGCCAGCCGCAGCGCGTTCCACACCGTCA
>WQZC01000113.1 GCA_009780925.1 Actinomycetes bacterium
GTCGGGATCCGCGTCGTACACCCCCAGCCGGAGCCGATGCGGTCGCGGCCCGCCGCCGCCATCCTGGACCAGCTCGACCGACTCATACCGTTCCCCTGCCGCCAAGTCGCGGCCCCCGGCCCCCGAGACCGAGGCCGCGACCGACACCGTGTTCACCCCGGCCCGGCCCAGCCAGTCGCCCGCCCAGGAGCGCAACTCCCGCCCGCTGGCGGCGGACAGCTCGTCCAACAAGTCGGCCATGGTCGCGTTGCGCCAGGCGAAGCGCCGGAAGTAGCGGCGGATCCCGGTCAGGAACGCCTCCTCGCCGACCCAGGCGACCAGCTGGCGCAGCACGGCGGTGCCCTTGACGTAGGTGATCAAGTCGAAGTTCGCCTCGGCGGCGTCCACGTCCGGCACCGGCCGGTCGATCGGGTGGCTGGTCGGTCCGTCGTCGGCCAGCTGCGCCGGGATCTCGCGGGTGAGCAGGAAGCGTTGCCAGCCCACATCGTCGCCGCGTAGCGCCGCCTCCGCCCAGCCGCCGGCCCAGCTGGCGAACGACTCGTTCAACCACAGCCCGTCCCACCAGGCCGGGGTCACCAGGTCGCCGAACCACATGTGCGCCATCTCGTGCAGCAGCACCGAGGCGCGCCGCTGGCGTTGCGAGTCGGTCGGCGCTTCTGGGCGAAGCACCGCGTCGCCCCAGGTCACGCAGCCGAAGTTCTCCATCGCGCCGGGCTGGTCGGGCAGGAACACGTAGTCGTAGGAGCTGGCCGGGTACGGCAGGTCGAACTCGCGGCCGAAGAACTCCAGTCCGGCGGCGGTCAGCGCGAGCAGCTCGGGCGCGTCGCGGTCCAGCCGGGCGGCGAGCGAGCGGCGCGCGTGCAGCCGGACCGCGACCGCGCCGACTGGGCCCGCCGGACCCGGCGGGCCGACTGGGCCGGCCGGACCCGGCTGGCCGACGACGGCGCCCGTCACAGCGGTGCCCGTCACAGCGGTGCCCTCCATGACGTGGCCGGCGACCACGTGGAAGGGACCAGCGGCGAAGGCCATCGCGTAAGTGGGCAGCGGCGGGGTGGTGGAGAACGTCCACGTGCGCGCACCACCCTCGGCGTCGCCACCGTCCGCGTCATCCCCGTCGGCGTCGCCCATCCGCGCCACCCCGTTGCTCACGCAGGTCCACCCGTCCGGGACGATCGCGGCGATGGCGACCGGCGCCTTCAGGCTCGGCTGGTCGAAGCAGGCGAACGCGCGCCGCGCGTCGTAGGGCTGGAACTGGGTCCAGGCGTACACCGCGCCGTCGGCGGGGTCGACGCTGCGCGACAGGCCGCGTCCGGCGCCGGCGTCGTGCTCGGACTCCACCACCAACACGTTGCGCTCGGCCAGCCCGGCCAGGGCGATGCGCTCCCCGTCCCAGCAGCGCGCCAGATCCAGATCGGCGCCGTTCAGCCGCGCGCGCCGGACGGCGCGGGCCAGCAGGTCGATCCAACTGGCCGCCCCAGGGGCCGCGCACCCGAACTCCACGCGGGCGTGGGTGCGAAACGTCCCGCGAGCCGCGAACTCGCGCAGGTCGAAGCGGACGTCGTAGCGCGCGACGGACAGCAGCGCGGCGCGCGCCGCCGCCTCGTCAGCGGTCAGCGTCACCGCACCGCCGGCCCGCCACGGGAACCCGGCCCGCCATGGGCGTCCGTCCCGCCACGGGTGCCCGGCCCACTCGACCCCGCCGGCCCGTCCGTCCCGCCACGGGTGCCCGGCCCGCTTGGCCCAGCCGTCCCAGCCGGTACCGCCGTCCCAGCCGGTCCCGCCGTCCCAGCCGACGCGGCTGGTTCAGCCGATGCATCTGGTTCAACCGACGCGCCCGGCTCTTCGTCCGGGGCGAGCGGCGTGGACACCTCCGGCCGCTCGCCCTCCGGGGCGAGCGGCAGGTGGCAGGCCACCAGCTGCTCCGGATGCGCGGGATCCGGCGCGGCCAGCGGCGGCACACCGTCGGCGCAGGACGGCCGCGCCTGCCAGCAGCGGGTGCGGAACCGGCAACCGGAGGGGGGGTTGATTGGACTGGGCACGTCGCCGACCAGCCGGATGCGGTCCCCGCGCCGCGCGTCGAAGGGGTCCGGGGCGGCGGACAGCAACGCCCGCGTGTAAGGATGCCGTGAAGCACAGTAGATCTGTTCGGCCGGCCCCTGCTCGACGAACTTGCCCAGGTACATCACCGCGACCCGGTCCGCGATGTGCTCCACCACCGACAGGTTGTGCGCGATGAACACGTAGGCCACGCCCAGCTCGCGTTGCAGCGAGGCGAACAGGTTGATGATCTGCGCCTGCACCGACACGTCCAGCGCGGACACCGGCTCGTCGCAGACCAGTATCTCGGGGCGCAGCGCGAGCGCCCGGGCGATGCCGATCCGCTGGCGCTGCCCGCCGGAGAACTGGTGCGGGTAGCGGCCGGCGTGGTCCGGGTTGAGCCCGACCAGCTCGAGCAGCTCGCGGACCATGCGCCGGTGCTCGGCGCGCGGGGCCACGTCGTGGTGGATGCGCAGCGGCTCGGCGACGATGCTCTCCACCGTCATGCGCGGGTCGAGGGAGGTGTACGGGTCCTGGAAGACCAGCTTGATGTGCCGGCGGGCGGCGCGCAGCTCACGGCCGCGCAGCCGGCTGATCGGCTCGCCCAGCACCGTCACCTCGCCGGCGGTGGGCCGGTCGATGGCGGTGAGCAGCCGGGCCAGCGTCGACTTGCCGCAGCCGGACTCCCCCACCACGCCGAGCGTCTCGCCGCGCCGCAGGTCCAAGTCGACGCCATCCAGAGCCTGCACCTGCCCCACGGTGCGCTGGAAGACGATGCCCCGGGTGATCGGGATGTGCCGCACCAGGCCGCGCACCGACAGCACCACCGGCGCGTCGGCCGGGACCAGTGTCCGGGCCGGGGTCCGGGCCGGGTCCAGCGTGGGCTCGGTCATGAGCCCGTCACCTCCGCCCATCGGTGGCAGCAGCTCTCGTGCCGGGCGCCGACCAGCTGCGGCGGCGGCGCCTCCTCGGCGCAGCGCCCCTCGGCGAGCGGGCAGCGCGGCTGGAACGGGCACCCGGCGGGCATCCGCGCCGGGTCCGGCGGCGCGCCAGGCAGCACGGTGAGCGTCTTGCCCCGGCTCCCCCGGCGCGGGATGGCGTCGATCAGCGCCCGGGTGTAGGGATGGCGCGGCTCGGCGAACAGGGCCGCCGTGGGGGCGCGCTCCACGATCCGCCCGGCGTACATCACCGCGACCTGGTCGGCGACGTCGGCGATAACGCCCATGTCGTGGCTGATCAGCACCAGCGCCATCCCGCTCTCGCGCTGCAGGTTGGCCAGCAGCTCGATGATCTGCGCCTGCACGGTGACGTCCAGCGCGGTGGTCGGCTCGTCGGCGATCAGCACGTCCGGGGCGAGCGCCAAGGCCATCGCGATCATCGCGCGCTGGCGCATCCCGCCGGACAGCTGGTGCGGATAGTCGCTGGCGCGCTGTTTGGCGGCCGGGATGCCGACCCGGTCGAGCATCTCCACCGCGCGCCGCGCCGCCGCCGCGCGCCCGATCCGCTCATGGGCGCGGAACACCTCGGCCACCTGGTAGCCCACCGGCAGCACCGGGTTGAGAGCGGACAGCGGCTCCTGGAAGATCATCGCCAGCCGTCGGCCGCGCAGCCGCTGCAACCGGCGCCGCTCCAGGCGCAGCAGGTCGACCCCGTGCAGGTGGATTGTGCCGGCGGTCACCGCCGCGCGCGGCGGCAGAATGCCCATCGCGGCGCGCACCGACATGCTCTTGCCGCAGCCGGACTCGCCGACCACCGCCATCGTCTTGCCCGCCGCGACCTCGTAGCTCACCCCGTCCACGACGCAGGACTCCGCGCGCCGGTAGCGGAACTTGATCTGCAGCTCGGAAAGGCGCAGCACCGGACCGTCCGGGTCGTACCCGGGCAGGCGGGCCAGCTCATCAGCCGACCCGGGCGGGGTCGCGGCCGAAGACGGGGTCGCGGGCGCGGGGGTGGTCTCGGGCGCGGGGGTGGCACTCATCGCAGCTTCGGATCCAATACGTCCCGCAGGCAGTCGCCGAGCAGCACGAACGCCAACACCGCGACGGTCAGGAACAACGCCGGAAAGATGAGCAGGTTGACGTTGATGGTGAAGTACTGCTGGGCATTGTTCAACTGCACCCCCCAAGATATCGACGGCACTTGCAGCCCCACCCCGAGGAAGGTGAGCGCCGATTCCGCCGTGATCACCCCGCCCACGTTCAGCGTGGTCAGCGCGGCCAGCGGCATTATCGAGTTGGGCAGGATGTGGTGGATCAGGATCCGCGTCGAACCGGCGCCCAGCTCGCGCGCGGCGGTGATGTATTCCAGGTTGCGCGTCTCCAGCACCGAGGAGCGCATGATGCGCGCCATTTGCGGCCAGGAGAACAGCGCCAGCACCAGCGAGACGGTGAACACGCTGTGCACCGTGAACGTGTTGAGCACCACGATCATGCCGACCAGCAGCGGGAATCCGAAGAAGACGTCCATCACCCGGCTGACCACCGCGTCGATGGCCTTGCCGAAATACCCGGCGACCGAGCCCAGCACCAAGCCCACCACGACGGTGATCGCCGTGGCCAGCAGCCCGATGCTCAACGAGTTGCGGGTGCCGTAGACGACGTTGGCGTAAAGGTCGCAGCCTTGCGGGTCGAAACCGAACGGGTGCCCCGCGCTCAGCCCCAGGCCCGAGCCGAGGGACAGGTGGTTGTCGGCGAGGTTGCACGAGTGCGGGTCGCCGTGGCCGAACCAGCCGGCGAACCATTGCGGCGCGACCGCCATCACACAAAACACCAGGACAAGAATGAACGGGATCACGAATAGCGGCATGCGCAGCAGGCGATGCCAGGTGCTCTGCTCACTCAAGGCGGATCCTCGGGTCGAGCACGCCGTAAAGCAGGTCGACGAGCAGATTCACGAGCAGGAACACCAGCACCAGCAGGGTGGAGATCCCCACCACCACCGGCCCGTTGTGCTGCCTGATCCCTTGGTACACCTGATCGCCCAGGCCGGGCAGGTTGAAAATGCCTTCGATGAGCACGGTGCCGCCCATCAGCCCGCCGAAAGTCAGCCCGAGCATGGACACCACCGGGATCAGCGAGTTGCGCAGCACGTGGCGCAGCACGATGCGCGCGCGGCTCAATCCTTTCGCCACGGCGGTGTCCACATAGTCGGCGCGCAGGTTCTCCAGAATGCTCACCCGGGTGAGCCGGGAGATCGACGGCAGGCCCATCAGCGCCAGGCAGAACGCCGGCATCAGATAACTCGCCGGCCAGCCGTTCTCAATGCCAGACGCCGGGAGCCAGCGCAAATGGATCCCGAAGATGAGCTTGACGACGAACGCGACGATGAAATACGGCACGCCCATGCTCGCCGTGGTGCCGGCCAACACCACGAAGTCGGTCACTTTGCCGGCGCGCAGCGCGGCGAGCACGCCCAACGCGACGCCGAGCACCGCCTCGATGACCCACGTCGTCACCGCGAGCTTCAACGTCACCGGCCAACTAGCCTTGATGATCTCCCAGACCGGCGTCGAGTGCAGGTCGATCCCGAAATCACCGTGCGCGAGTCCGACCAGGTAGTTCCAGTATTGCGACAGGAACGGCTGGTCGAGGTGGAACTTGGCTTCGATCGCGTGCCGGACCGCGTCCGGCACCAACTGGTTCGGCCCGGCCAGCGCTTGCACCGGGTCGCCCGGCAGCGCGTACACCGCCGCGTAGAGAACCAGGGTGGTGCCGATGAGCACGGGAATCATCAAGAGCAGGCGTCTGATGACGTATCTACCCATGACGGCTTCCCGTGCTCATCGGGTCTGGCTATGCCTGTCTCAGCTGGAGACGGTGATGGTGGCCAGGTGCGGGCTGCCGAGGAACTCAGCGGTCACGTTGCCGAGCTTCTTGGCGTACACCAACCCGCCGACCGGGTAATACAGCGGGGTCAGCGGCAGCGTCGACATGGCCTTCTGCGCCGCCTGCGCGGCGATCGCGGTGGCCTGGTCGGGGCTGGCCGCCGCGGCCTGGTTCATCAGGGTGTCGAAGTCCGGGTCGGAGTACAGCGTGGTGTTGGTGCCCGACCCGTTGCCGAACAGCTGGTACACCGACTGGTACAGGCTCGGGTAGGTGGCGCCCAGGTACAGCACGAATGGGCCGTCCACCTTCTTCGACGACAGCGCCGAGTACATGTCGGAGAACGCCGGCGTCTGCAGCTTGATGTTGGCGATGCCCAGGTTGGTGTGCAGCTGGTTGAGAATCGCCTGCAGCACCGCGCTCTGGTTCGGGTCCTGGTTGGTCCACAGCGTCAGCGAGCCGCTCCAACCGCCGGCCTGCGCCAGCAGCGCCTTGGCCTGCGTCGGGTCATAGCTGCAGTAGTTGCCGCACAGGTCCTGCGCCGAGCCGGGCACCGAGTCCGGGGCGATGCCGCCCGCGTTCTGCCCGAAGCCCTGCAGCAGCGAGGAGATGATGGTGTCGCGGTCGATGGCCATCGAGAACGCCTCGCGGATCAGCGGGTTCTCGAACCGCTTGTCCCAGGACGGGAAGCCCAAGAAGACCAGCGCCGGGAAGGTGACCTTGGTGAACTGGTCGGGGTAGTTGGACTGCGCCGAGGCCAGGTCGGTGCCGGCGTCGAGCAGCGTCACGTCGACCTGCCCGCCCTGGAAGGCGGTGTAGGCGGTGGACGAGCTGTCGAACGACTTGACGACGATCGTGTCCGCGTTGCCCTTCTCCGCGCCCGCGTAGTTGTCGTAGCGGGTCAGGGTGATCTGCTGGGCGTTGGCGGTGATGCCCGGCGCGGCCACCTGGTAGGGGCCGTTGCCGATCGGCAGCTTGCCGAACGCGGTCAGGTCGGTCAGCGCCTCGGGCGGGACCGGCGCCCAGGTGGTCTGCGACAGCACGTACGGGAACTGCGAGTTCGGGGCGGTCAGCGTCACCTCAAGGGTGCTCTGGTCGACGACCTTGACCCCGGACAGCGTCTGGGTGGCGGGCTTGCCGGACGCCGGGTTCAGGTCGGACCAGCCCTGGATGATGGAGAACTGCCAGTCGGCGGCAACCGCGTTCGGGGCGTAGGAAGTCGAGTTCCACGAGTCGGCGAACGACTGCGCGGTGACCGGCTCGCCGTTCTGGAACGTCCAGCCATCCTTGATCTTGATGGTCCAGGTCTGCTGGTCGGACGAGGTGATCGAGTCGGCGACCGCGTTCTGCACCTGGCCGCTGGAGTCGACCAGCGTCAACGGCGTCCAGATCGCGTAGTCGATGTTGTTGTCGCCGGTGCCGCCGGGCAGGAAGTTGGCGATGTTCCACGATTGGGTGCCGACGCTGAAGGTGCCCCCGGATGGGGCGGAGCTGGATGGGGCGCTGGCCGGGGCGCTGGCCGACGCCGCGAGGGTGGGCGCGCTTGAGGTGCCGCCCCCGCTGCTGTTGTTCTTGTTGCTAGAACCACAGGCAACGGATAGACACAGGACGGCGGCCAGACCGACCGCCAGTGCGGGCCTGGCACCTCGTGCCAGACGCGGGGTTAGTTTCATTATCGCCTCCACTGAGCCGAGCAAGGTGGCTTGAGCGTCGCGCAGCCGGCGGCTGCGATCATCATTGTGGACCCAAAACTGGCGTGATCCTCTTTGTCCCGGGCCACACATCGAGGTGGCTCAGCGCGTCCGCGGGCCGGCTTCGTTGTCGGCTCCGCCGACCGTTTCGCCGTCGGCTCCGCCGACCGTTTCGCCGTCGGCTCCGCCGCCGGGCTCATTGTCGGCGAGCACCCGAAGGACGTTCTGCCCGGCCAGCGCGGCCAGCTCCCGGTCGTTCCAGCCGCGCCGGGCCAGCTCGGCCAGCAGCGCCGGGTAACCGGACACGTCGGCCAGGCCCACCGGCATGACCGAGGCCCCGTCGTAGTCGCCGCCCAGTCCGATGTGCGCCACCCCGGCAACCTCGCGGGCGTGCTCGATGTGGTCGGCGACCTGCGCCAAGGTGGCGGTCGGGGCCGGGTGCCCGGCCTCGTATTCGGCGAACCCGGCGTCCGGATGAGCGACGCGCCACGGCGCGGAGGCGTCGTACCAGTCGCTGAACTCTTGCGAGACGAACGCCGGCACGAAGGTGATCATGCAGACGCCGCCGTTGCCGGCGAGCTGAGCGAGCACGTCGTCCGGAACGTTGCGCGGGTTGTCGGTCAGCGCGCGGCAGGAGGAATGGGTGAACAGCACCGGCCGGGTGCTGGCCGCCAGCGCGGCGCGCATGGTGGCCGCCGCGACGTGCGACAGATCGACCATCATGCCGATCTCATTCATGGTCACCACCACCTGGCGGCCGAACTCGGACAGCCCGCCGGTGTCCGGCGCGTCCGCGCACGAGTCCGCCCAGCCGACGTTGCGCTCGTGGGTCAGCGTCAGGTAGCGCACCCCGAGCCGCCGCAACGCGCGCAGCACGGTCAGCGAGCCGGCGATGCACCCCCCGCCCTCCGCGCCGAGCAGCGAGGCGATCCGGCCGTCCGCGAACGCGGCCCGGACCTGCGCCGCCGTGGTTGCCAGCCGTAACCGGTCGGGGTAGCGCGCGCACAGCCGGCGCACCAGGATGATCTGCTCGATGACCTCCGCCACCGCCGCCGCGCCGCTCA
>WQZC01000114.1 GCA_009780925.1 Actinomycetes bacterium
CGGGTGCAGCTCCACCTGGTTGACCGCCGGCACCACGTCGGTCTGCTCGAACAGCGCGCGCAGGTGGGCCGCCTTGAAGTTGGACACACCGATGGAGCGCGCCCGGCCGTCCGCCGCGAGCCGCTCCAACGCGCGCCAGGTGTCGACGAAAAGGCCGCGCGCGGGCATTGGCCAGTGGATCAGGTACAGATCGACGTGGTCCAGGCCCAGCAGGGCGAGCGAGGCGTCGAACGCGCGCAGCGTGGCGTCGTAGCCCTGATCGGTGTTCCAAACCTTGGTGGTGACGAACAAGTCCTCCCGCGCCAGGCCGGACTCGCCGATCGCGATGCCGGCCTCTTTCTCGTTTCGGTACAGGGCCGCGGTGTCGATGCTGCGGTACCCGGTCTGAAGCGCCGCGCGCACCGAGGCGACGGTGTCCTCGGGCGCGACTTGGAACAGGCCGAAACCCAGCAGCGGCATCGTCCGGCCGTCGTTCAACTTGATGCTTGGCACGCTTGTCACAACGGTCACGGTAGCGTGCTGGCCGTGCGTGTGGTCATCGCCCGTTGCTCGGTCGACTATCGGGGTCGGCTGAGCGCGCATCTGCCGATGGCGACGCGGCTCATCCTGGTCAAGGCGGACGGATCGGTGCTGGTGCACTCCGACGGCGGGTCCTACAAGCCGCTGAACTGGATGAGCCCGCCCTGTTCGCTGCGCGTCGACGGCGGCAGCTGGACGGTGACCAACAGGGCCGGCGAGCAACTGGTGATCACCGTGGACGAGCTGCTGCACGACTCCCGCCACGAGCTGGGGGTGGATCCCGGGTTGGTCAAGGACGGCGTGGAGGCGCACCTGCAGCAGCTGCTCGCCGAGCACGTGCACACCTTGGGCGAGGGCTACCGGCTGGTGCGCCGGGAGTACCCCACCGCGATCGGGCCGGTGGACCTGATGGTCCGCGACCCCAATGGGGCGGCGGTGGCGGTGGAGGTCAAGCGGCGCGGCGAGATCGACGGGGTGGAGCAGCTGACCCGCTACCTGGACCTGCTCAACCGCGATCCGCTCCTGGCGCCGGTGCGCGGCGTGTTCGCGGCGCAGGAGATCAAACCGCAGGCGCGAGTGCTCGCCGAGGACCGCGGCATAGCCTGCGTGGTGCTCGACTACGACCGGCTGCGCGGGATCGAGCCGGAGGACACGCTGTTCTAGCCGGGTTGGCGGCGCTCACCGGGCTGGTGGCGGCGCTGACCGGGTTGGCGGCGGCGAGCTATGGTCGCGGAGAGGTCCCGACAAGCCCGCTGAGGAGTGAGAGGCATGGCCAGGCAGTTTCAACAGGTCGGGGTGGTCGGCCTGGGCGCCATGGGCGCCGGCATCGTCGAGGTGTTCGCGCGCGCCGGGCTCGCCGTGGTCGCTGTCGAGGTGGATGGCGAGGCGTTGGCGCGCGGTCGCGGTCGCGTCGAGAGCTCGACGCTGCGGGCGGTGACGCGCGGGCGGCTCAGCGCGGCCGACCAGCAGGCGCTGCTGGACCGGATCGCATTCGGGGTGGACCTCGCCGCGATGGCCGGGTGCGAGCTGGTGCTCGAGGCCGTGCCCGAGCGGATGGGGGTCAAGCGCGCGCTGTTCGCCCAGCTCGACCGGATCTGCGGCCCCGAGACCGTCTTCGCGTCCAACACCTCATCGCTTTCGGTGACCGATATCGCGGCGTCCACCGACCGGCCCGGCAAAGTCGTCGGGATGCATTTCTTCAACCCGGCGCCAGTGATGAAGCTGGTCGAGGTGGTGCGCACCGTCGTCACTGACGCCGACGTCGTCGGTGACGTGCAGGCCCTGGCGGCAGCGGTGGGCAAGACCCCGGTGACCATCTCCGACCAGGCGGGGTTCATCGGAAACGCGCTGCTGTTCGGCTACCTGAACCAGGCCATGACGATGCTCGAAGCCGGGTACGCGACCACTCACGACATCGACCTGGCTATGCGCCTCGGCGGGGGCATGCCGATGGGGCCGTTCGCGTTGCTCGATCTGATCGGGCTGGACGTCTCGCAGCAGATCCTGGAGACGATGTATCGCCAGAGCCGGGACCGGCGCCACGCGCCGGCTCCGATCCTGCGGCAGATGGTCACGGCGGGCATGCTGGGACGAAAAGCCGGCCAAGGGTTCTATCGCTACGCGGCGCCGGGTTCGCCCGAGATCGTGGCCGACCGGGCAGAGCCAGCCCGCCCCGGGCCGAGTCGCGCCTCGGCGGGCGCCCGGGCGGTGCTGCGCGTCGGCGTGATCGGCTCGGGAAGCTTGGCCGCGGGCATCGTCGAGGTGTTCACTACGGCCGGTTTCGACGTGCTCGCGGTCGCCGCCGATGCCCGGGCGGAGGGCCTGGCCGATCGTCAGCTGGTGATCGAGGCCGTGCTGGATGACCTGGCGGCGAAGCGGGCGGTGTTCGCCGAACTGGACGGGATCTGCGCGCCCGGCGCGGTGCTGGCCACCACGGCCGGCATCGTGCCGGTGATCGAGTGCGCGGCGGCCACCAAACGAGCCGGAGACGTCGTCGGGCTGCACTTCTCCCCTCCGGTGGCGGCAACCCGGTTGGTCGAGGTGGTCTCGACCGTCTCGACCTCGCCGCAGGCGGCGCGGACGGCCCTGGCGACCGTGTCGCGCGCCGGCATGGACGTGGTGCGGTGCGACGACCGGGCCGGGTTCATCGTCAACGCGTTGCTTTACCCCTACCTGAACGACGCCCTGAAGATGCTCCAGGCGCGCTATGCCAGCGCCGATGACATCGACGCCGCGATGAAGCTGGGCTGTGGCTACTCGGCGGGGCCGATCGAGACGCTCGATCGGATTGGGCTGGACCAAGCGTTGAGCGTTCAGCGGGCGTTGTATCGGCAGTCCCGCGAGCTGGGCCTGGCCCCCGCGCCATTGCTGGAGCAGCTGGTTGCCGCCGGGCGCTTGGGCCGCAAGACCGGCAAAGGCATCCGCGACTGCTGCTGATCGGCGACTACTGCTGACTGGCCGGTTCCGCCGGGTGGGCAGCTGGGCCGGCTGGGTGGGTGGCTGGGCTGTCGGCCGCGTCGGCCCGGTTTGGCGTGCTGGGCGCCGGGTCGGCCGGGCTGGTGGCTGGGTCGGTCGGTCCGTCCACCGGGTCGGAGGGTTTGGTGGCTGGCTCGGCGGGTCCGTCTGCCGGTGTCGCCGGTTCCGCTGGGCTCGCTGGATCCGGTGGGCTGTCCGCCGGTGCCGTCGGTTTCGCTGGATCCGTCGGTTTCGCTGGATCCGTTGGGCTTGGTGCGGTGGGGATCGCGGCCAATGCGCTCTCATGGGCGCGCGCCCGCGCCGCGAGTCGCTGCGTGGTGGCCTGCGCGCGCGCCGCGGCCTGCTGGGTGGCCGCTTGGGCGCGGTCGGAAGCCTGCTGGGCCGCGGCATGGGCACGGTCAGACGCTTGTTCGGTAGCCGCCTGGGCGCGGTCGGCGGCCCGCTGGGCTGCCTGTTGGCTGGCGGCTTGCGCGGAATCGGCGCGCGCCAGGTCGGGCAGCGTCTCGCGCCCATCCAGCGCGGTGGCCAGGTGCTGGTGCAGGCTCTGCAGCGCCGCGTAGGTGTCGGCGTGGTGTTGGCGCAGCTCGCCGACGCGCTCAGTCGCCGCATCGACCATCTGATCTGAGTGGCGCTGCGCCTCGGTCACCAGCTGTTCGGCCTGGGCGCGCGCGTCGGCCACCAAACGCCCGGCCTCGCTGTGCGCGTCGGTGAGCAGTTGGTCGGCGTCGGCGTGGGTGTCCACGATCAGTTGGTTGGCTTCGGTGTGCGCCTCAGTGAGCATCTGGCCGGCTTCGGTGTGCGCTTCGGTTACCAGCGACTCAGCCTGGGCGCGCGCGTCGGTGTCCAGCTGTTCTGCTTGGGCGCGCGCGTCCGCGGTCGTTCGCTCGGCCTCGGCCCGCGCCGCCGAGCGTTCCTGGGCGAGCTGCGCGGCCTGCGCGGCCGACTTCTCCGCCTCGGCGCTGCGTCGCGCGCGCAGGCTGATCTCGAAGTCCTCGTCAGCGGTGCGTCGCGCCTGCTCAGCCTCGGCGGCGAGCCGGTCGCGCTCGGCGGCGGCCTGCTCATTCAGCGCGCGACGCTCCAGCTCGGCCCGGCGGCTGAGCTGCGCCTCCTGTTCGCGGGTCGCCACCGCGTGCGCCTCCAGCTGCGCCAGCACCTCACCACGGTGCTGCTGGGCGTCGGCGAGCCGGGCGCGGAACGCCTCGTCGGCCTCGGCGTGTTTGGCGGTCGCCTGCGAAACGATCTGCTCGGCGTCGCGATAGGCATTGGCGCGGATCCGCTCGGCTGACTCCTCGGCCGCTTGCCGGGCGCGCAGCACATACGAGGCGGCGTCGGAGCGCATCTTGCCGGCGTGCGCCGCCGCCGCCTCCAGGATCTCCTGCACCCGCGGCTCGACGTTGGCCGCGGTTACCGGCGCGGTCACCGCCTCCAGCTGGCGGCGCAACGATTCGAGCTGGGCGTGCGCGCTGCCCAGCTGGGCCGCGAGGTTGGCGCTGTGCGACAGTGCGCTGTCGCGCTCGGCCGCGAGCATGCGCAAATCGTCCTCAAGGCGGCCCACACGCTCGTCGACCTGTTGGCGGTCGTAGCCGCGCATCGCGGTCTCGAAACCCCGCTCGTGATAGACCGGCTGGGCACTGGAGTGGTACTCGCCAGACATGCTCCCCATGCTCCTATCAGGCGTCGGCACGCCCGCGACCCCCGGCGGGTCGACGGCGTCAGCGGATCAATGGTGTCAGCGGTCGATGCCGTCAGGGGGCGGGTTCAACCAATTCCACCAGGACTCCACCGGCGTCCTTCGGATGGATGAAGTTCACCTTGCTGTTGGCGGTGCCGCGCCGCGGCTGATCGTAGAGCAGGCGCAGGCCCGCGGCCCGGAGCTGCTCGGACACCGCGTCGATGTCCGCCACGGTGTAGGCCAGCTGCTGCATGCCGGGGCCGGAGCGCTCCAGGAACTTGGCGATCGTCGATTGCGGGCTCAACGGCGCGAGCAACTGAATGCGCGTCTCGCCGTCGCCAACGACGAGCATCGCTTCCCGCACGCCCTGCTCGGAATTGACCTCTTCGTGCACGCTGTGGATGCCGAGGACGTCTTGGTAGAAGGCGATCGCTTTGTCCATATCTGGGACAGCAATGCCGACATGATCAATTTTGGTGAAGAGTGTCACCGGTCCATCGTGGCATGGCCGCTCCGGCCCGACCGCCGTGCCCCGACGACGCGCCGCGTCCGCGACCCTCGGTCGGGCCGCGCGGCGCGCGTCGCGTCTCACGGCTTGGCGCGACGCGCGCCCGCCGCGGCACTGGCGCCCCGGAATCCGCGACGCCCGCCGCGTCTGCCGGCTTCGTCGTGGCCCGCGTGTCCGGTGGGTACGGTGGGTCAACCGAGCGGGTGCGCCCCAGCGGCTGGGGACTGCCGCCAACCTCGAGCCCGGGAGAGAGCCGAACCTGGGAGGAAGTGGTCGCCATGGCTGGATCAGTGATTGTCGCCGGCGCGCGCACGCCGATGGGCCGCCTGCTGGGTTCGCTGCGCGGTTTCTCCGGCGCGCAGCTTGGCGGGTTCGCCATCAAGGCGGCGCTGGAACGGGCCGGGATCGCCCCGGAGCAGGCGCAATACGTGATCATGGGCCAGGTGCTGCAGGCTGGCGCCGGCCAGATCCCGGCGCGCCAGGCGGCCCACCACGCCGGTGTCCCGCTGCGCGTTCCGGCGCTCACGGTCAACAAGGTGTGTCTGTCCGGGCTGGACGCGATCGCGCTCGCCGATCAGCTGATCCGGGCCGGTGAGTTCGACATCATCGTCGCCGGCGGGCAGGAGTCGATGACCAACGCGCCGCACCTGTTGCCGGGCGCGCGCCAGGGACACAAGTACGGCGCGATCGAGCTGCTCGACGCGATGGCCCATGACGGGCTCACCGACATCTTCGAGCACATCCCGATGGGCGAGGCCACCGACCGCGTCAACGCCAAGCTCGGCCTGACCCGGCCGGACCAGGACGAGTTCGCGGCGCGCTCGCACCAGCGCGCCGCCCGTGCCGCGGCCGATGGCGTCTTCGCCGAGGAGATCGTCCCGGTGGCCGTCCCGCAGCGACGAGGGGATCGGATCGTGGTCGCGGCCGACGAGGGCATCCGACCGGAGACGACGGCCGAGGGGCTGGCCCGGCTGACGCCGGCGTTCGTCAGCGACGGCACCATTACCGCCGGCTCGTCCTCGCCGATATCGGACGGCGCGTGCGCGGTGGTGGTGATGAGCCGGGCCAAGGCCGATGAACTGGGGTTGGCCTGGCTGGCGGAAATCGGCGCGCACGGCAACGTCGCCGGTCCGGACAACTCGCTGCACTCGCAGCCGGCGAACGCGATCAAGCACGCGCTGGGCAAGGCCGGCCGAGCCGTCGACGAGCTCGACCTGATCGAGATCAACGAAGCGTTCGCGGCGGTGGCGATTCAGTCGATGCGGGACTTGGGTGTTGGCGCCGAGCGGGTCAACGTCAACGGCGGGGCGATCGCGCTGGGGCATCCGATCGGCATGTCCGGGGCCCGGTTGGCGCTCACCCTGGCGTTGGAGCTGCGCCGGCGGGGCGGGGGCCTGGGCGCGGCGGCGTTGTGCGGCGGGGGAGGTCAGGGCGACGCGCTGTTGTTGCGCGTCCCGGCGCACTAGCCAGGTCGGCGCGGCAGCGGGGTGCGGCGGCCGGGCGCCACGGCGGGGCGCGGCAGCGGGCGGTTTGCGCAACGGCATGGCGACCACGGTGGCGGGCCGGGGCCGGTGGCGCGGTTGGCGGCGCGGTCGGCTCGCGGCGCCGGGCTGATTCTGCCAAACTGGACGGCATGTCTTCTGGCAACAACCGTCCCGCCCAACCCAGTCCCGCGCTCACCGCCGCGATGGCCGGCGCGGTAGACCTAGCCGCCGTCAAAGCCCGCGCCGACGCGGTGGCGCGCGCGGCCGCGCAGCCCGCCGAGCCGATCGCCGGCGGGGTCGTCGACGTCACCGACGCCACCTTTCAGGCCGAGGTGATCGATCGCTCGATGCAAGTGCCGGTGCTGATCGACCTGTGGGCCACCTGGTGCGGGCCGTGCCGCCAGCTCTCGCCGGTGTTGGAGCGATTGGCGGGCGCCGCCGGGGGGAGCTGGGTGCTCGCCAAGATCGACGTGGACGCGAACCCAGCCATCGCGCAGGCGCTGCGGGTGCAATCCATCCCAACGGTGTACGCGGCGATCGGCGGTCAGCTGGTGCCCGGCTTCCAAGGCGCGTTGCCCGAACCCCAGGTGCGTGAGTTCGTCGACGCGGTGTTGGCGGCGGCGGCGCAGGCGGGGTTGAGCGGGCCGGTTGGGGCGCCGGCGGATCCCGATGGCATGGACGGCGCGGCGCCCGAGGGGGCTGAGCCGCCCGGCGATCCGCGTTTCAACGCGGCCGAGCAGGCTATCGCCGACGGTGACTTCGCCCTCGCCGCCGAGCGTTACCAAGCGATCCTGGACGCCGAGCCGGCGAACGCCGAGGCCGTCGCCGCGCTCGGCCAAGTGCGGTTGCTGGCGCGCGTGGACGGTTTGGAAGCGGGCGCGGTGGCGCGCGCGGACGCGGCCCCGGACGAGGTCGAGGCGCAACTGGCCGCCGCCGACTACGAATTCGCCGGCGGAGCGGTGGACGCGGCGCTGCGCCGGTTGGTTGGCGCGGTGCAGCGGATGGCCGGCGATGGGCGCGAGGCGGCCCGGGCGCGCCTGGTGGAGTACTTCGACCTGCTCGGACCCGAGGACCCGCGAGTCGGCCCGGCCCGTCGGGAGCTGGCTCGCGCCCTGTTTTGAGCCGTTGCGCGCCGGTTGGCCGTCCCGATTTGACGGCGCCGGGCGCCGCCCCCTAAGCTTCATCAGGTCAGGCGATTGGTGCCGCGAGACCGCTAGGGCGGTCGGCGCGGGACGAGCCGGACAATCCACGTCGATCTCGCTGGCGGGTGCTTGCGCCCGAAGGTGAGGCGCGACACGGGCGGGGCCAGTCGATTTGACAGGGCGGAACCGACCGGGTAAAGTTTCCTGGGTTGCCCCGGACACGGCCCGAGAGGAGTCGTGACGGAGCGCATCCGCTCCTTGAGAACTCAACAGCGTGCCGAAAGTTAGTGCCATTTTAACCTCGTCCATCTCGACTTCGGCCCAGCCGGGGCCGGGATGACGATTCCTTTGGTACATCGAGCAAAGTTCAGCTCGTATGACCAGTGATCAAGCCGCGTGAGCGGCGCTTTCTGTGACGACAAGCCCGCCTTGTGTGGGCGTGTCATATAAACCTTCACGGAGAGTTTGATCCTGGCTCAGGACGAACGCTGGCGGCGTGCTTAACACATGCAAGTCGAGCGAGGCCCTCCCTTCGGGGAGGTGCCCTAGCGGCGAACGGGTGAGTAACACGTGGGCAACCTGCCCCTAGCACTGGGATAACTTCGGGAAACCGAGGCTAATACCGGATATGACCTCTGAGGGCATCCTCCGGAGGTGGAAAGGATTCTGGCTAGGGATGGGCCCGCGGCCTATCAGCTTGTTGGTGGGGTAACGGCCCACCAAGGCAACGACGGGTAGCCGGCCTGAGAGGGCGACCGGCCACACTGGGACTGAGACACGGCCCAGACTCCTACGGGAGGCAGCAGTGGGGAA
>WQZC01000115.1 GCA_009780925.1 Actinomycetes bacterium
ACCAGCAGCCACAGCGCGATCGCCTGCACGTAGGGCACGCGCAGGTTCTCCCCAGACAGCCCGGTGCCCACCAACACGATGATGAGCCGCTCGGCCCGCTCGGCGATGCCCACCGTCGCGTTGAGTCCCATTCCTTCGGCGCGGGCGCGGATGTAGGAGGTCAGCGAGCCGAACACCAGGCACAGCAGCGACGCGGCCAGCAGCCAGCGCTGGTCGTGGCGGGCGAAGTACCAGGCCAGCGAGCCGAAGACCGCGGCGTCGGCGATGCGGTCGCAGGTCGAGTCCAGCACCGCGCCGAACTTGCTGGCGCGCCCGGAGGCCCGGGCCACCGCGCCATCGACGATGTCGAGCATCACGAAGCCCCAGATGAGCATCGTGCCGGTGAACCACCACCCGGTGGTGAAGAACACCAGCGCGGAGGCGGAGGCGCCGACGGTGCCGGTGATGGTAATCGCGTCCGGGGTGACGCCGGCGCGCGCCAGCCAGCCGCCCAACGGCTCCAGCGCGCGCGACACCCGGGCGCGTCCGTGAATGTTCAACACGTCGCCGCGACTCCTCCCTATGCGTGCCTATGCGTGCCGTCGCCAAGCGTCTCGCTGCGCGTCGCTCCGAGCGCTCACGATATCGACTGGCGCATCGGCTCCCCGCGCGGGCGCGTCCGACACGGTGACACGTCGCGGGTGGCGCTCGCGCCCCGCTCGCCGACGGCGGCGCTGGCGGCACGCTCTAGTCTGTCCACCAGTAGAAGCAGCACCACCCAGGCCGCGCTCGGAGGACGCCTGATGCCGACGAAGAAACCCACCACCAAATCGACGTCTGCGGCGTTCGAGGGCGCCGACCAGCCGGAGAACATCCGCAATGTCGCGCTGGTCGGGCACGCCGGGGCCGGCAAGACCACGCTCGTGGAAGCCATGCTGGCCTTCACCGGGGTCATCACTCGCGCCGGGTCGGTGCCGGAGGGCAGCACGGTCAGTGACAACGACCCGGTGGAGATCGCGCAACAGCGCTCGGTGAGCCTTTCGTTGTGCCCGTTGCGCCATGGCGACGTGGTGCTGAACCTGCTCGACACGCCGGGCTACCCGGACTTCACCGGCGAGCTGCGGGCCGGGTTGCGCGCGGCCGACGCGGTGCTGTTCGTCGTCTCGGCCAGCGATGACATCGATCCGGTGACGGTGTCGCTGTGGGAGGAGTGCACCGCGGCGGGCAAGCCCCGCGCGGTGGCCATCAGCCGCCTGGACGCGCCGCGCAGCTCCTTCGCCGCTGCGGTCGAGGGCTGCCAACGGGTGTTCGGCGGCGCGGACGCCCAAGCGGTGCTGCCGCTGTATGTGACCGTCGGGTCGTCCCCGGAGGCCGCGCCGACCGGCATGGTCGACCTGCTCACGCAAACCGTCTCGGACTACTCGGGCGGGTTCCCGCCGAGCACGGCCCCGCTGACGGCGGAGGACGCCGTGGACGACGACGTCGAGACCGCCCGGGCCGCGCTGCTTGAGGGGATCATCGAGAAGAGCGAGGACGAGGCGCTGCTGGACCAGTACCTGTCGGGCGAGGAGATCGCCCCCGAGGTGCTTGCCGCCGACTTGCGCGCCGCGCTCGCCAAGGGCGCGTTCCACCCGGCGCTGCCGGTGTGCGCGGCCACCGGGCTGGGCATCGCGGAGCTGCTGGAGCTGCTCGCCGGCTCCTTCCCGTCGCCGGTCGAGGCTGCGCCGCCCGCGGTGATCCGCCTGGATGGCTCGCGCGCGGACGACGTGCGCGGCACGGCCGACGGCCCGTTGGTCGGCCAGGTGGTGCGCACCAGTGTCGACCCGTATCTGGGCCGGCTGACCGTGCTGCGGCTGTATTCCGGCACCCTCGCCCCAGACGTGGCGATCCACATCGTCGGCCGCGGCGGGGAGGACCGGGGCCACGCCGACCACGACACTGATGAGCGGGTCGGGCAGCTGTTCTCGCCGCTGGGCGCGACGCTGCGGCCCGTCGAGCAGGCGGTCGCCGGGGACGTGTGCGCCATTGGGCGGTTGTCGTCGGCGGAGACTGGCGACACCATCTCGACCAAGGCCGTGCCGCTGTTCATCGAGCCGTGGCAGACGCCCGAGCCGCTGCTGCCGGTCGCGGTGCAGGCCGCCACCCGCGCCGACGAGGACGCCCTGGCCAAGGGCTTGGGCCGACTCACCGCGGGCGATCCGACGCTGCGCATCGAGCGGCACCCCGAGACCGGCCAGCTGGTGCTGTGGTGCCTGGGCGAGGCGCACGCCGACGTGGTGCTCGAACGACTGCGGGCGGCGGGCGCGCACGTCGACACGGTGCCGCTCAAGGTGGCGCTGCGCGAGACGTTCGCCAGCGAGGGCCGCGGCCACGGCCGGCTCGTCAAACAGTCCGGTGGTCACGGGCAGTACGCGGTTTGCGACATCGTCGTCTCGCCGCTGCCGCCCGGGTCGGGGATCCAGTTCCAGGACAAGGTGGTCGGCGGCGCGGTGCCCTCGCAGTTCATCGGCTCGGTGGAGAAGGGCGCGCGCAACCAGCTCGAGCAGGGCCTGGCGAATGACCACGTGCGGGTGGTGGACGTGATGATCACGCTCGTGGACGGCAAGGCGCACAGCGTCGACTCCTCGGACGCGGCGTTCCAGATGGCCGGCGGGCTGGCCGTCAAGGAGGCGGCGGCGAAGGCCTCACTGGCGTTACTGGAGCCGCTGGCCACCATCGACGTGATCGTGCCGGACACCCATGTGGGCGCGGTGCTGTCCGACCTGTCCGGGCGGCGCGGCCGGGTGACCGGGACCGAGCCGGACCCGACGGCGCTGGTGGGCATGGAGCGCACCGTCGTGCACGCCGAGGTCCCCGACGCCGAACTGTCGCGCTACGCGGTGACGCTGCGCTCGCTGACCGCCGGCACCGGACGGTTCACTCGGGCGTTCGCCCGCTACCAGGTGGTGCCGGCGAACGTGGCGGCCACCTTGCGCACCGCGTCATCGAGCTGATCGAGCGAGTCCGAGCGACGGGCGCCAGCATCGAGATCACCAACCACGGTCACCCGGTCGCCCGGCTGACGCCGGTGCCCCGCCAAGCGCGGTCCTCGCGCGCCGAGCTGGTCGAAGCCGGAGTTTTGCGTCCGGGGCGCGGCGACCTGCTCGACGTGGTGGCGGTGCGAGCACCCGCTGGCGTGCCGTCATCGGATCGTTTGCTGTGCGCCGACCGGGCGGACCGGTGATCATCTACTTTGACACCTCGGCGCTGGCGAAGCTCATTGTGATCGAGAAAGAAACCGCCGCGCTTCGCGCCTGGATCGGGTCCCGGCCGAACCACGCTGGGGTCACCAACAGCGTTGGCGCCGTCGAGTTGCAGCGATTCGCCGCTCGGGTCAGCCACCCCGCGATGGCCGCGGCGACCCAGCTGCTGGCGCGCCTCGACCAACTCGAGCTGACCCCACTGGCGATCAGTCGGGCCGCGCAACTGCCCCCACCGGAAGTGCGCACGCTCGACGCGCTCCACATCGCATCCGCGTCAGAACTGGCTGATCTTGAGGCGTTGGTCACCTACGACGAGCGAATGCGGGCCGCGGCCATCGGGTGCGGGCTGCCCGTGGCGAACCCGAGCTGATTCGGGCGCTGGCTCGCCAACCTCCGGGCGCGGAACCCGAGTGAGTCTCCGGCCCTCGTGGGCGCCGACTCGGGCACCGGATCGCCAACCCCTGGGCGCCGGCGCGACGACGATCACAGTCGTTCTGGTGTCGCGCGGCGGACGCCATGATCGCCGGCCTCCATGCGCCGCGCGGCGGAAGCCATGATCGTGGGCGGCCGCGCGCCGCGCGGCCGCGTCCGCTCGCCCGAATCAGTGGCCGCGCGGCCCCGCGCGGTCGGGGGCTCGTAGTCTTCGTCAGTGGCGTACGTGCGGACGGTGCGAACCAGCTCCGGGGCCAAAGCGGTGCAGATCGTGTGGTCCACGCGGCGCGGGTCGCGCCAGATCGAGCATCTTGGTTCGGCGCGCGACGAGGCGGAGCTCGCGGCGCTGCGCGCGGTCGCGGTGGAGCGGATCGCCGCCGGGCAGACCACGTTGGACTTCACCTTGGGCGCAGGGGCGACGGACGGGCCGACGGAGGGACCGCGCGCCGGGCCGACGGAGGGTCGGCGCGACGAGCCGGCGGAGATCGTCGGGGCGAAGGCGGCCCGCCTGTGGTCGGCGCTGCGCCACACCTACCGAGCGCTGGGGCTCGACGCGGCCACCGACAAGGATGAGGTTTTCCGGGCGCTGGTGCTGGCCCGGGTCATCGACCCGGCGTCAACGTTCGACTCGCTGCGCACGCTGGCCGAGGCTGGGGTGGGGGTGCCGTCCTATCAGGCGGTGACGCGCCAGCTGGCCGGCTACGGGGACCCGCTCTGGCGCGAGCGCGTCTCCGCCGCGTGCGCGGCCCACGCGGCGCTCGAACCGGACAGCATGGTGCTTTGCGAGGTGTCCCGGCTACGGGTGCGGGCTGAGGCCGGGGACGGCTTCGGGGAGTCGGCGCCCGCGACGCAGCGCCGGCTCGCGCCACAAGTCATCATCGGTTTGTTGACCGACGCCGACGGGTTCCCGCTTCAGGTGCTGGCCTTCGAGGACAATCGGGCCGAAGTCGCCACGATGGTCCCCACCTTGCGGGCGTTCATGGAGACCCACGGCCTGGCCGACATAACCGTGGTCGCGGACACCGGGAAACTCTCCCCGGAAAGCAAGCGCGAAATCGAGGCCTCGCGGCTGGGGTTCATCTTGGAGGAGAGGCTCGGCGCGGTTCCGGGCGCGGTCGAGCAATGGCGCGAGCGCAACCCGGGACGCCGGATCCCCGATGGGTTGACGCTGGCTCAACCCGCGCCCGCCGCGCCGGAGGACCATCAGCGCGCGCAAATCGGTTATCTCCAATACCGACGCGATCGGGCGCGGCGCACCGGGCGCGCGATTGATCAGCGGGTGGCCAAGGCGGAGCGAGCCATCGCCGCTGGGGCCCCGGCGCGGCGCAACCGGTTCAGCACCACAATCGACGGCGAACCAGCCGTGAATCGCGAGCTGGAAGCCAGCGCTCGCGCGCTGGCCGGGTGGAAGAGCTACCGGACCAACATCGCTGACCCGGACCTGGAATTCGTGCTCGGCGCACGCGGCCAGCTCGGGCGCGTGGCGAAGGCGTTCGGCATGTCGGAGCACGATCTGCGCGCCCGGCCGATCTACCACCACCGGCGCGAGTCGATCGAGGCGCACCTGTCGGTCGCGCTGGCCGCAGCCGCGGTGACCCACGAAATCGAGCACAGAACCGGCTGGCCGATGAGGCGTCTGGTCCGCGCCGCGCGCCACTACCCCACCATCGCCATCCGCGCCGGCAGCCAAACCCTCACCGCCGAAGAGCCGCTGCCCGACGACTTGCGCCGCGCCCTCGCCCTGATCAGCTGACCTCGCCGAGGCGCCCGCCCGCAGACGGGCGCCGCGGGCTAGCTGTCGGGCAGGTTCAGCTTCGACAGATCGGGCAGCTCGGTTCCCGGCGGAAGCGACGGCGGCAGGCCACCGAACCCACCCCGTTTCCCACCGAACACGCCACCCGGCACGCCGCCGGGAAGCCCGGTCGGCGCACCACCAGGCAACCCAACGGGCAAACCGCCCAGCGCACCACCAGGCAACCCACCGGGGAAGCCGCGCGGCAGCCGAGGCGCGGTCGGCCCGCGCCCGCCCCGCCCCTTCTTGCCCTTGCGCGCGCCGGCCTTGCCGCTCTTGCGCCGCGCGCCGGGCAGGCCCATCATGCCGCCCATCTGGGTCATCATCTTGCGGGCCTCGAAGAAGCGCGTCACCAGCTGGTTGACCTCGGCGACCGACACCCCCGAGCCGCGCGCGATCCGCAGCCGCCGCGAACCGTTGATGATCTTCGGGTTGTCCCGCTCGGCCGGGGTCATGCCCCGGATGATCGCCGCCGTCCGGTCCAGGTCGCGCTCGTCGAGCGCGCCGATGGCGTCCTTCATCTGCCCCATGCCGGGCAGCATGCCCAGGATCGAGGACAGCGGACCCATCCGGCGGATGGCCTGCAGCTGCTCCAGGAAATCCTCCAGGGTGAAGTCCTTGAGCCCGCCGCTGACCTTCTCGGCCATCTTGCGCGCCTCGGCCTCGTCGAAGGTCTTCTGCGCCTGCTCGATGAGGGTGAGCATGTCGCCCATGCCCAGGATGCGCGAGGCCATCCGGTCGGGGTGGAAGACGTCGAAGTCCTCCAGCTTCTCGCCGTTGGAGGCGAACATGATCGGTGCCCCGGTGACCTGCCGGACCGACAGCGCGGCGCCGCCGCGGGCGTCACCGTCGAGCTTGGCGAGCACCACCCCGGTGAACCCCACGCCGTCCCGGAACGCCTCCGCCGTGGTCACCGCGTCTTGGCCGATCATCGCGTCCACCACGAACAACGTCTCGTCCGGGGACACCGCGTCGCGGATGGCGGCCGCTTGGCGCATCATCTCGGTGTCCACGCCCAACCGGCCGGCGGTGTCCACGATCACCATGTCGTGCTGGGCGCGTCGAGCGTGTTCCACGGCGTCGCGCGCCACCGCCACCGGATCCCCGGCAAGCGGGTCGCCCGGTCCCGCGGCCGCGTCGCCGACGTTGCCCGGGTGCGGCGCGTAGACCGCGACCCCGGCGCGCTGCGCCATGACCTGCAGCTGGGTGACCGCGTTCGGGCGCTGCAGGTCGGCAGCGACCAGCAGCGGGGTGTGGCCCTGGGCCGCCAGCCAGTGCCCCAGCTTGCCGGCCAACGTGGTCTTGCCGGCCCCCTGCAACCCGGCAAGCATGATCACCGTCGGCGGCTGTTTGGCGAACCGCAACCGGCGGGTCTGCCCGCCGAGGACCGCGATCAACTCCTCGTTGACGATCCTGATGATCTGTTGGGCCGGGTTGAGGGCGCGCGAAACGTCCTCGCCGCGCGCCCGTTCCTTGATCGCCGAGATGAACTGGCGGACCACCGGCAGCGCGACATCGGCCTCCAGCAGGGCGATGCGGATCTCGCGGGCGGTGGCGTCGATGTCCGCTTCGGACAGCCGGCCCTTGCCGCGCAGGTTGGCGAAGACCGCGGCGAGCCGGTCGGAGAGGGTGTCGAACACGTCGCCGACCCTAGCCGGTGGCCCGCTCGGCGCGCAGTTCCGATGGCTCCTCGGGCTCCCCCGACGAATCCTCCGCCAGCGCTCCCGACGGCGCTCCGGCCGGTTCCGACGGCCGATCCCGCTCCCCCGACGAATCCTCCGCCGCCGAGTCCGGTTCCGCCAATGCCGCGTCGACCCGGCCGTCGCGATAGAGCGAGTCGTCCCAGCGCCTCCGGTTGCGCCAGAACCACACCGCCCCGCCGAGGAACACGATGATCGACGTCCAGTCGTTCAGCCGCAGCCCGAGGATGTGGTTGGCGTGGTCGATCCGCATCGCCTCGATCCACGACCGGCCGGCGGTGTAACCCATCACGTACAGCGCGAACGCGTTGCCGCGCCCGAGCCGCCAGCGGCGCGCGGCCCACACCAGCGCTCCAGCCAGCGCGAGGTCCCAGATCGACTCGTACAAGAACGTCGGGTGGAAGTAGCCGAGCACCGTGCTGCCATCCGGGCAGGCGACCGCGTGGCCGGCGGTCAAGTCCCAGCAGTGGATCCGCAGCCGCCAGGGCAGGGTCGTCGGCCCGCCGTAGAGCTCGTTGTTGAACCAGTTCCCCCACCGGCCGATGCCCTGCGCCGCCACGATGCCCGGCGCGCAGGCGTCGGCGAACGCGCTCAGCCGCATGCCATGGCGCCGGCAGCCGATCCACGCGCCCGCCACCCCCAGCGCGATCGCGCCCCAGATGCCCAGGCCGCCGTCCCAGATCTTCACCGCGTCCAGTGGGCGCCGCCCGCTGCCGAAATAGAGCTCCGGGTCGCTGATCACGTGGTAGAGCCGACCGCCGATGATCCCGAAGACCACCGCCCACCCAGCGACGTTCCAGATGTCGTCGCCGCGCCCGCCGCGGGCCTCCCACCGCTTGATCGTCACCCAGATCGCGACGATGATGCCAACGATGATGCATACCGCGTAGGCACGGATCGGGATCGGTCCGAGGAACAGCACCCCACGGGTCGGGCTGGGAATGATCGCTTGCGGGCGCACACCGCAACGGTAGAGGACCGGCGCGCGGCGCGCCCAGCCCGACGCCGGGGTCGTAGGTTGATGGCCATGACACAACGGACCATTCGAGCATTGACAGTTCCCCGGCATGGCGGCAGCGACGTGCTGGACGTGCGGTCGCGGCAGCTGCCCCCGCCGGGGCCGGGCGAGCTGCAAGTGCGGGTCGCCGCGTCCGGGGTGAACTTCATCGAGGTCTACCAGCGCCAGGGCGTGTATCCGGTGCCGACGCCGTTCGTGCTGGGCGCCGAGGCGGCCGGCACGGTGGTCGCGGTCGGCTCGGGGGTGGATGGGTTCACGGTCGGTGATGTGGTCGCCTCGGCCACCGCGCCCGGGGCGCACGCCGAGGCGCTCAACGCGCCCGCTGACCATTTCGTCCCAGTGCCCGCCGAGGTGTCCGCCGAACTGGCGGCGGCGGTGATGCTGCAGGGCATGACCGCGCA
>WQZC01000116.1 GCA_009780925.1 Actinomycetes bacterium
GACACGTAGCGGTCCACCGCGCCTTGCGGGTCCGGGCCGAACGCGTGCGGATCGACCAGCACCACCAGGTCGAACTCCAGGCCCTTGGCCAGCTCCGGGGTGAGCACCCGCACCCGGGGGGAGACCGGCGCCGTGCCGTCGCGGGCGAGCCGGTCGGCGGTCGCCGGAGCGCAGATCACGCACGCGGTGCCCTCGCCGGCGGTCCCGGCGGTCGCCGCCAGCCAGTCGGCCAGCACCGCGGCGAGCTCGCCAGCCGCGCCCCGCCGCACCGGGACGCCGGTGGTCCGCACCGAGGTCGGCACGTCGGCGTCGGGCAGCACCGCCCGGATCACCGGCGCGGCCTCGGCCATCACCTCGGCCGGGGTCCGATAGTTCACCCGCAGCGGGGCCAGCTCGACCCGGTCGAAGCCGACTCGCGCCAGCCGCTGCGGCCACGACTCGGCGAACCCGCGCCGCGCCTGCGCCCGGTCGCCGACGATGGTCAGGCTGCCCGACGGGCAGCGGCGGGCCAGCATCAGCCACTCGGCGTCGGTGAGCTCCTGCGCCTCATCCACCACCACGTGCGCGAACGGGCCAGCCAGCCGGTCCGTCGGCTCGGCGCCAGCGTCGTCGTCGGCGAGCGCGTCGCGCAGGTCCCCCCCGCGCAGCATGGTGATCGCCCCCTCGCCGTCATCGTCCGCGCTGAGCAGCTCGTCGGCGACTTCCTCCACACGCTCCCGGCGCGCCGCGGCCTCGATCGCCCGACGGTGCGCGCGGGCGGCCGCCGCCGGGTCGCCGAGCAACTGGCGGGCGGCGTCCAGCAGCGGCAGGTCGGCGACCGTCCACGCGGTGGGCTCGTCCCGCCGCAACGCGCGCACCTGGTCCGGGCTCAGCCACGGCGCGCAGTGCCGCAGGTAGGCCGGCACCGACCACAGATCGGACACCAGCTCGCTGGCGTCCACGTACGGCCAGGCCCGGTTCAGCGCCGCGCTGAGCTCGTGGTTGGCGGCCAGCGCCCGGCGCGCCACCACTCGGGTGGTCTGTCCGGCGCACTTGTCGGTGAGAGTTGCCAACAGGCGCTCCCAGACTCGCGCGCGCGCCTGGTTGTGCGGCGTGCCGGCCTCGGGCTCGGCGAACGCCTCGGCCCAGTCGTCCGGGGTCAGTTCGATCTTCGACCAGGGCGTGGTGACGACCATCGACGCGGCCGGGAGCTCCTCGTGGAACCGCACCGCCGTCTCGATCGCCCCGGCCCACTGGAGGGAGGCCTTCAACGCCGCGACGCGCGGATCGCTCTCCGCGCGCGCCCCGGCGCCTTCGGGGAGCAGGTCGCGCAGGGTGCAGATCCGCACCCCGTCCTCGCCGAGGCTGGGCAACACGTCGGCCACATAGTCCAGGTAGGGCTGGTGCGGGCCGATGAACAGCACCCCGCCGCGCCGACGGCCCAGGCGCGGGTCGGCGTACAGCAGGTAGGCCGCGCGGTGCAGCGCGACCACCGTCTTACCGGTGCCGGGACCGCCGTGCACCACCAGCGCGCCGGCGGAGCGGGCGCGGATGATCGCGTCCTGGTCGGCCTGGATGGTGGCCAGCACGTCGCGCATGCGCGACGAGCGGGCGTCGCCAGGCTGGCGATGAACGCCGACTGGTCGTCCAGCGCGGCGTGGCGGGCCAGCCCGCCGGCGAGCCCGTCCGCGGTGAACGCCTCGTCCCAATAGTCGGATATCCGCCCATCGGTCCAGCGGTACCGCCGTCGGCTGGCCAGGCCCATCGGGTTGGCGTGGGTGGCGGCGAAGAACGGCTCGGCGGCGGGGGAGCGCCAGTCGATCAGCAGCCGCCGCCCGGCCGCGTCGGTCAGCCCCAGCCGGCCGATGTACACCGGCGCGCCGCGCGCGTCATCCCCGGCGTCTTCGGTGCCGTCGGCGTTGTCGGGGTCCCCGGCGCGTTCGGGGTTCGCGGCGTCCTCCGCGTTGTCGGGCGCGTCATCGGCCTCGGCGCGGACCATTCGGCCCAGGCACAGGTCCAGGCCGAAACGGCGCAGGGTCCGCAGCCGGGCGGTCAGGCGGTGCACCTCCAGATCCCGGTCGAGCGCTTGCCGGCCCGCTCCGCCCGGCGCGCGACGCTCGGCCGCCAGCCGGCCGTCCAGCTCCGCGATCGCCTCGGCCAGCGCGCGCCCCACCGCCGCCAGGTGGCGCTCGTCGTGGGCGATCAGCGCCGGGTCGGCTTTGGCGGCCCGATGCGCGGGCAGCGCGAACGCGCTCATCGCGGGCCCTCGGGTCGCTCCCCGTCGCCGGCCAGTCGGCGGGGACCGGCCCAGCCGTCGGCCAGTCGGCGGGGAGCGACCGAGCCGCCGGCGGCGTCGGGTCGGCGCGGCGCCGGCCGGGCCATCCACACGCACGCGGGCCAGTCGGGCCGCCCCGGCGGGTCGCGGCGGAACTCGGCGAAGCCATGGCGGCGGAAGAACGCCGCGCCCCGCTCGTTGCCCTCGATGTACTCCAACATCACCCCGTCCGCGGCCGGCGGCACCTGCGCGAGCAGCCGATCCAGCAACAATCGCCCCACCCCCCGGCCCTGGTACTCGGGCAGCAGGTAGAACTTCCAGATGCTGGGCCAGTCGCCGGGCCGGACGTCCTGCCGGTCACCGCACAGATCGATCGCGCCCACTCCCACCACTTCGCGGTCGGGACCCGGGCCGGAGGCCTCGGCGACGAAGGTGCGCGTGCGCGCCAGGCTTTCCGCCAGCGCCGCCAGGGACCACCAGTTGTCCATCGCGTGGGCGAGGTACGCGGCGCTGGCGAACGGGTAGGTCACCGGCCAGGTCACCTCGCCGATGCGCCGTATCGCCGCCAGGTCATCAACAGTCGCCAGCCGCACCCGAACCCCGCTCATAGACATAGATCATGCCAGCCGTCGCCGCTTCACCCCCCTCAGGCCCGCCAGCATCCGCCCGGTTCGTAGAGGGAAAGGCGAATTGCGCCGTGCTCGACCGTGGCCGCCCGCGCGTCGCAGCAGCTGCGCTACATGTAGTACCGAGCGCTATCATGGGACAATGAAGACGGTTTCGCGCCGCCAGCTGAACCAGTACAGCGGGCGGATCATCGACGAAATCCTGCTCACCGGGGAGCCGGTCGAGGTGGTCACCCGGGGCGCCGACTCGGTTGTGATCTCGCGCAAGATCGGCTCGGTCTATCAGGAGTGGAAGCGGCTCGACCTGGTCGCGCCCGCGACGGGATGGCTCGACCAGGCGCCGACGGCGCCCACGCCGCGCGGCGCGGAGGAATTGGCCGCCGCGATCGGCAGCGACCACTGATGGTGGCTCGCTGATGGCGCTGTTGCTGTACCTGGACTCGTCGGCGTTTCTGCGCCGGGCCTTCGGCCACGCCGGCACCGCGGTCGTGGACACCGCCGTCGCCGACTATCGCGCGCGCGGTGGCGCGGTGGTTTCCAGCCGGGTGCTCTGGCTGGAAGCGCGGCGCGTCGCCATTCGCGAGACGCTGCTCGGCAACGATGTGGCCGAGCCGGTCGAGCGGCAACTCGACACTGTCGAGAAGCTACCGATGACCGAGGACGTCTGGCAGCGCGCCGCCGCCATCGAGCAGCACATCAAGACCCTCGACGCGCTGCACCTGGCCACGTGTGAGCTGATCGGCGCCGAGCTGCTCACCTTCGACGCCACAATGCGCGCGGTGGCGCTGGCGCGCGGCGTGCCCCTGGTCGCCTGACGCGTGCGGGGGACGATGCGCGGCACCGGGGGATGCGGCTGATCGGCGCCGGAAGGGAGGGAGTCGGCTCCGGGGCGCGGGATGGGCCCGAACTCCCGAACATGACATAATGTCGATTATCGGATCACTGTCTGGTCATCCGCCGAAGCCGAGATACGCCGTCACCACCTCGCGCACCTTGGCGAGCATCGTCGGTGGGACCTGCCCGCACCGGTGGCCAAGGTTCCGTCGCGGAACGGTTGTGATCTTGTCGACTTCGATCATGGACGGGACCTTGAGCCCAGTCTGCTCGTTTACGAGAACGGGGATCCTGGTGAACCCCTCCGTCTGGTCGCTGGTCACCAGCATGACGGTGACGAAATCGGACGCGGCGAAGACATCGCTACTGATGATCAACACGGGACGGGGCCTGTTCGTCAACGGACCGCCGCCGCCCGCCAGGGTCCACAGCTCGCCGCGCCTGGGCTCCACCATCACAGCTCAGCGATCACCACTCGGCCAGCGTCTCGGCTTGGACTTCATCAAGGAACTGCGCCGCTCCGTCGCGCCGCGCCGCCGCGTTGAGCGCCGGCATTTCCTGCCGGATCCGCTCGGCGAACTCGGCGCTGGACAGGTCCGGCACCCAGTACCGGACCTCCTTGTAGCCGCGCGCCTTCATGCGGGCCCGGTGCTTGGCGACGCGATTGGCGACGGTTCCGACGTCGGTCATAGAGGTCAGGTTACACGCGATCGGATCGAGTTACACGTAACACATGGCAGGCTGGACGATAGGCGCGCTCACCGCGTCATGCTAGCGCGCTGTGACGCCACTCAGCTCATTATCAGCCGCAACCTACCCGAACGGGTATAGGTTATGACATTACCCAATGGCATCAGCCAACGCCGGACGTGGGAATCTTCCCCGTCCGCCGTTCGTTGTCAGTGGGACGACACGATACTGGAGGTGGCCTGGATGGCCGATCGCACTCTACGGGGTAGCCGCATGGGCGCTGTCAGCTACGAGGCCGACTACGGCGGCGAGCCGGCGCCGCGCAACCTGGCCTCCTACAAGTGCCCCCGGGGCCATGAGTTCACCGTCCCGTTCGCTGAGGACGCCGAGATCCCGCCCGCGTGGGACTGCCGGTTGGATGGCACGGTCGCCCAAGTGATCGACGGCCCGAACCCGGAGGCCAAGAAGGCCAAGCCGCCGCGCACCCACTGGGACATGCTGATGGAGCGGCGCACCGTCGCCGACCTGGAGGAAGTGCTGGCCGAGCGGCTGGACGCGCTGCGCGCCCGGCGCGGCGGCGTCAAGTCGCTCTGAGCCGGACCAAGTCGCGCTGAGCCGGACGAGCCGGACTATGTCGCGCTGAGCCGGACGATCCGGCGCAGCACCCCAGTCAGTTGCCGCCAACGGTGCGCGATCCCCCACTGGGTGATCCGCAGCGCCGCCTCGATCATGATCGAGGAATCCATCTTGCTCTGCCCACGCTGGCGCTCGACGAAGGTGATCGGCACCTCGCGGATCCGCAGCCCGGCCCGCACCACCCGCCAGGTCAGGTCGATCTGGAAGCAGTAGCCGCGCGACTGCGCCGCACGGAAGTCGATCTTCTCAAGGGTGGTCCGGCGGTAGGCGCGGAAGCCGCCGGTGGAGTCGCGCACCGGCATCCCCAGCGCCAGCCGGGCGAACAGGTTGGCTCCGCGCGAGATCAGCTCGCGCGAGCGGGACCAGTCCACCACCCGCCCGCCGCGCACCCAGCGCGAGCCCAGCGCCAGGTCGGCGCTTTGCAGCGCGGCGAGCAGGCGGGGCAGGTCCTCCGGCCGGTGCGAGCCGTCCGCGTCCATCTCCACCAGCACGTTGTAGCCGGCCGCCAGACCGTGTTCGAAGGCGGCTTGGTAGGCCGCGCCGAGCCCGGCCTTGCCGGCCCGGTGCGCCACCGCGACCCGGTCGTCGGCGGCGGCCAGCGCGTCGGCGATATCCCCGGTGCCGTCCGGGCTGGCGTCGTCCACCACCAGCACGTTCGCGGTGGGAACCGCGGCCAGGGTTCGGGCGATGATCCGCTCGATGTTCTGGCTCTCGTTGTAGGTCGGGATGGCCACCAGCACCCGCTCCAGGCCCGTCACAAGCTGCTCCCCTCCTCGGCTCCGGGCGCGCCGGCCCGGGTTCCTCGCGCGCGCGACCGGGTGGCCATGCCAAACGCAAGCGTGGCCAGCGCGACCGCGCACAACACGTATTCCGGGATCGCGCCCAGCCTTTCCGCCAGAGTATCCGACGCGCGCAACGGAACGGTCCGCACGATCCGGTCGGCGGTGAACAACGGCCCGGACCGGGCGCGGATCCGGCCATCAGGCCCGATCACCGCCGACACCCCGGTGGTGGACACCTGCACCACCGTGCGCCCGAGCTCCACCGCGCGCAGCTGCGACATGGCCAGTTGCTGGTAGGTCTCCGGGCTGTGCCCGAAGGTGGCGTTGTTGGTCTGCACCACCAGCAGCTGCGCGCCCGCGGCCACCGACGAGCGCACCATGTCGTCATAGCCGACCTCGAAGCAGATCACGTCGCCGATCGGGTACGGCCCCCCCTCGAGCAGCCCGCTGCCGTGCCCGCCGACCATGTCGACGACCTGCTTGGCGTAGCCGCTGACGAACTCCGAGACGGAACGAAACGGGATGTACTCGGCGAACGGCACTGGGTGCCGCTTGGCGTACATCGCGCCCGGTCCAGTCGTCGGCGACCACAGGATGCCGACGTTGCGCCGTTGGTTCTCCCCCGGTCCGGGCAGGATCGCCCCGACCAGCAGTGGCGCGTCGAGCGCCTGCACCACCGCGCTGATCTGGGCGCGCGCCGACGGGTCGGTCAGCGGGTCCACATCCGAGGCGTTCTCCGGCCAGACCACCAGCTGCGGTTGGGGCACCACCCCGGCCTTGATCTCCGCCACCAGCTGCATCGTCTCGGCCACGTGGTTGTCGAGCACCTCGCGCGCCCGGGACTCGAAATCCAGCCCCAGATCCGGCAGCCCGCCCTGCACCAGGGCGATCGTGGTGGTGCGGCCCGCGTCGTCCGCCGGCGGGGCGAGCGGCAGCGCCACCAGCGCGCCGAGCACCGGGACGGCCACCGCGAGCGCCAACCCGGGGGCCAGTGCCCGGGCCACCGCCGGCCAGTGCGGTTCGGTGATCCGGGTCGCGGCCAGCGCCAGTCCGGCCCCGCCGAGCCCGACCATGAAGGTGACCAGCGGCGCCCCGCCCAGCGCCGCGAACCAGCGCAGCGGCGAGGACGCCTGGCTGAACGCCCACCGCCCCCAAGGGAAACCCCCGAACGGCCAGCGGTCGCGCACCGCCTCCTGCGCCACCCAGGCGGATCCGACCCACACCGGCCAGGCCGGCAGCCGCTGCGCCACCGTGAGCAGCGCGCCCATCCCGGCGAAGTAGCAGGCCTCGGCGGCGGCCAGCAGCAGCCATGGCGCGGGACCGACGTACTGCCCGGTCCACGACAGCAGCGGGCCGAAGAACGCGGCCCCATAGATCAGTCCGAGCGCGGCGCCGGCGCGGATCCGCTGGCCGTGCGCGGCGAGGCTGAACGCCGCCACGCTGACGAACGCCATCGGCCAAACCCCGAACCGCGGGAACGCGAAGATCCCGATGATCCCCGCGCAGACGGCCAGCAGCGCGGCCCAGCGCAACGGCATCGGCGGGTTCGCTGGGCGCGGGCGGGGCAACCATCGCGCCGAGAGCACGAGGTCAAGTATCCGCACACCGATGGGCGCCGGCTCAGTGACCGCGCGGGAGCCCGGGGCGGCTGGCGCCGCTGGTGGCGCAGTGACCGCGCCGGAGTCCCGGGCGGCGGGTGCCGCCGGTGGCGCGGCGACCGCGCGGCGCAGGACACGGCTACCCTCGGCGCTGGGACTGCGACCGCCCGGACGCCCGGGCGCGAGGAGACGCGATGCTGCTGTTGGTCGACGCGGCCGGGCTGTATTACCGCGCGTTCCACGGCGTGCCGACGTCGGTGACGGCACCGGATGGCACGCCGATGAACGCGGTGCGCGGGTATCTAGACATGACCGCGCGGATCCTCGCCGCGCGCCGGCCGGACCGGTGCGTGGCTTGCCTGGACCTGGACTGGCGCCCCGCGTTCCGAGTCACCCTGCTCCCCTCGTACAAGGCGCACCGGGTGGGGCCGGACGGCGGTGAGGCGGTGCCGGCCGCGCTCGTCCCCCAGGTTCCGGTGCTGCGTGCGGTGCTCGCCGCGCTCGGTCTGGCCACCGCCGGTGCGGACGGGTTCGAGGCCGATGATGTGATCGCCACCCTGGCCGCCCGCGAGCCGGGCCGCTGCGAGATCCTCACCGCCGACCGCGATCTGCTCGCCGTGGTGGACGAGCGGGTGCGGGTGCTCTCCCCCGCTCGCGGGATCGCCAAGCTGGCCGCGTTCGGGCCGGCTGAGGTGCTCACCAAATATGGCGTGCCCGCCGCCCGGTACGCCGACTTCGCGGCGCTGCGCGGCGACCCGAGCGACGGGCTGCCCGGGGTGCCGGGCGTCGGGGCCAAGACGGCGGCGGCATTGGTGGCCCGCTTCGGCACGGTGGAGCAGATTGTGGCGGCGGCGGACGCGGCGGTCGGTGGGACCGACGCGGCCGGCAGCGCTGGGTCCCGGGCGACCGATGGGGCTGGCGGCGCTGCGGCCTCGGCGGCGCATGGGGCCCGCAGCGCTGGGTCCCGGGCTACCAATGGGGCCGGCAGCGCTGCGGCGGACCCCTCGATGGGCACGCCGTTGGCCTTGCCCTCGGAGCGGATGCCCGCC
>WQZC01000117.1 GCA_009780925.1 Actinomycetes bacterium
CCGACCAGGCCACGCAGGACACCAGGCCGCCCGAGGAGCGGGTCGGCTCCTGCCCGAGGTTGGTCAGGAAGAACGCGCCGGTGCCGAAGGTGCACTTCGCCTCACCCGCGGTCAGACAGTTCTCCGCCAGCAGCGCCCCCTGCTGATCGACGATCAACCCGCCCAGCGGCAGGTCCGCGCCGAACGCCCCGGTGGCGCCCACCACCTGATCGTTGGCCACGATCCGCGGCAACCGCTCACCGTCCAGGCCGAACAGCGCCAGCAGGTCCGGGTCGTAGTCGGCGGTGTCCAGCGCGGTGACCAGGGAGCGGCCCGCAGTCGCGGCGTCGGTGACGAACTCCCCGGTCAGCTGGTGGATGATCCACGAGTCACTGGTGGTGACCACCCCCTCGGTGGTCTGGTGCCGGCGCAACCAGGCCATCTTGGGCGCGCTGAAATAGGGGTCGAGCACCAGCCCGGTCCGCTGCGCGATCAGGCCGGCCTGAGCGGCCAGCGGGGCGCACTCGGAGGCGGCCCGGCCATCCTGCCAGACCAACATGGTGGACAGCGGAGCGCCGGTGTCCGGGTCCCAGACCAGGACGGTTTCCCCCTGGTTGGTCAGGGCCACCCCGTCCACCGGGATGTCGGCCCGCGCCAGGGCCTCGTTGCCCGTCGCGCGGACCGACTCCATAAGCTCGCCCGGGTCCTGCTCCACCAGGCCACCGGCCAGGTAGCGCGGCCGGAGCGTGGCCTCGGCCAGGCCGCGCACCACGCCCTCGCCGTCCACCACCACGGCCTTGGTGCCGGAGGTCCCCTGGTCGATCGCCAGGATGCTCGCGGTCACGTCTCATCCACCTCCATGGAGGGCATCTTGTTCAGGTGCTCGCGGCGGCGCAGCCAGACCGAGAAGTAGACGATCGCGCCGAGCACCAAGGCGCCCAGGGCGTAGTACTGGGCGGTGCGGAACTCGTGCGGGATCAGGAAGATGCACAGTTCGGCGATGAGCCAGACGCACGCGCCGATGATCACTGGCCATTCCCAGACGCCCAGCTTGAAGTCGTCCGCCTTGTGCTTGTAGCCGCGCCGGGTCGCGATGTAGAGCACCACGGTGGCGGCGTAGGCGATCGCGGGCACCAGAGTCCCCGCCCCCAGCACGTTTTGCAGCGCGTTGTCGTTGGCGCCGAAGGTGGCCACCACGGCGATCGACACCGCCGCCACCAGCACCGCCGACCAGACCGGCCCGCCGGTGGGGCGGGGCACCTTGGCGAAGGTCTCGGCGAACGGGATGCGCTGATCGCGGGCCATCGAGTGGACCAAGCGGCCGTTGGAGGTCATGATTACCAGCCCGCAGGCGAAGATGGCGATGCAGACGATCACCAGCATGATGTGCGTGACCACCGAGCCAACGGTCTGGGTGACGATATCGGCCACCGCGAAATTGCTGTTGGTGATCTTCTCCATGTTGTGGCCGATGCCGACCGAGATGGCCATCAGGAAGAACATGCCGACCACACCGGAAATGACGAGCGCGCGGACCATGGCCTTGGGCACGACCTGCTTGGGGTTGTGGGTCTCCTCAGTAAGGTTCGCGGCCGATTCCCAGCCGACCAGGGTGTAGGCGCCCAGCAGCGCGGAGAGCATGAACGGCCCCAGCCAGCCCATGTAGTGGTTCGAGTGGATCATTCCGGTGGAGGTCAGGTTGGACCAATCGCCCTTGTTGGCGAAGATGACTGCGCAGAAGATCAACAGGATCAGGCCGATGGTGCCGAGGAGCTCGGCCCAGACGGCCATGTTGTTGATCCTGGTCAAGATGGGCGTGGACCAGATGATCAGGGCCAGCTGCACCAGCATCACGATGGCGGTGCAGATCGCCCCGGAAAGCGGCGTGTAGTCCAAGCCCACCAGCGGGAACAGGGCCACCTGGGAGAAGGCGTAATCGACCGAGACGGTGGTCAGGGTCAGGAAGGCGAACCCCACCCAGCCGAACCACCAGCCCAGTTTGGGGGTGACCAGGCGGCTGGCCCACTGGTAGCTGAACCCGGACAGCGGCACCCGGCTGGCGAGCATGCCATAGACCAGCGCCACCAGGATGGTGCCGACGGTGGCGATGGGCCAGGTCCAGATCCCGGCTGGCCCGCCGTACCCCAGCACCACGCCGAACGTGGAGAACAATCCGGTGGTGATTGAGATTTGCGAGAAGGAGATGGCGAATGATCCGAACCGGCCAATAGTTCGGTCGAACTGTCTGGTGTAGCCAGCTTGCGCGATCTGGGCGTCAGTGCTGGTCGGGTCGTCGGCGGCGGTTGGCAACTTGGGACTTGTCATTGAAGTATCTTTCGTTTGCGGACTAGAGGTGCTTCAGTTCTCGTTGGCGTTGCGCTTGGCTGGCCGGCCCGGCCTGGTGCGCGAGGGCTCGGCGGGTGAAAGGGTCAACCGCTGATGATTTGTCCCCCTTCCCGGGTGATCGCGTCCGAAAGATCAGGTGGCGGCGGGACTTCTGAGATCAGGCCATGGATCTGGTCCAGAGAGCAGACTGAGTAGGGCGCGGCCACGCCGAACTTGCTGGCGTCGGCCAACATGTAGCTGCGGCGAGCGTTGGCGATCATCTGCCGACGGGTGGCCACCTCCTCCAGGTGATAGTCGGTCAGCCCGGCGCTCGCATCGACCCCGCCGGAACCAACAAAGGCCACATCGGCATGGATTCCGGCGAAGAATCCAACCGCTTGCGCGTTCCAGCACGCCAGGTCGCCGCCGCGGACCCGCCCGCCACAGACCAGGACGTCGATGCCGCGCAGACCGGCCAGCTCGCCGGCCACCAGCAACGAGGTGGTGGCCACGTTGCCGACGAACGAGGAGGCCAGCGCCCGGGCGACCTGCACCGCAGTGGTGCCCAGGTCCAAGAACACCGTCTGGCCAGGATCGACCAGCTTGGCCGCCAAGGCCGCGATGGCTTGCTTGGCCTCCTGGTGGCGCATGCTGCGGTCTTCGAAGACTGGCTCGCCCGCCACCGATGCGGCCGCCAGCGCGCCGCCGCGCACCCGGTGCAGCGCCTGACGCTTGTCCAACGTCCTGATGTCACGCCGGATCGTCTCGATGGAGGCGCCGAGCTCGCCGGCCAGGTCGTCGGCGCTCGCGAAGCGACGAGTCGCCAACAGGTCCAGGATCCGAGCCTGGCGCTCACTCGCCAGCATGACCGATACTGCCCGAAAGTGTGTTGTCCTGCCCGAACATGCCAGGACTCTAGCAACTCCGAGCCGATATGGGAAGACCCAAGAGGAAGAAGGCTCCGGCGCATGAAACCCGAGCGAACCGGTCGGCCGACGGCGATGGCGACCGGTCGCGCGTCCCGGCGCCACCCCCCCTCCCCCGCCGTCACCCTCCGCGCCCAGCGCCGACTTCCCGCGCTCGCGTGGCGGTCTCGAAATGCGCTCGGTCCCGACTAATACGTAGTTCCCGACGCCCGCCGCGCGCCCTGTTACAATGCCGTGCGAGGTGATGCGGGTGACCGATCCGAAGAGCACGGCGAGAATTGAATTGAAGACCTGGCTGCAATTCGCCCGGCCGTTCAGCTTCAGCGCTGCCTACGCGCCGGTCGTGATCGGCTCCACACTCGCCTACACGGTACGGTTCACCCAATTTCGGGTCCTGTTATTTCTGGCGATGCTCGGCGCGTCGGTAATGATTCAGGCGGCCACGAATCTGTTCAATGAGTACTACGATTTCAAACGAGGTCTGGACTCGCCGGAATCGGTTGGCATCGGCGGCGCCCTGACCCAATACAAGGTCCAACCGGGCAAGATCATGGCCGCCGCGTTGGGGCTGTGTTTCGTCTCGCTGCTGCTCGGCGTCTACATTTGTCTGCGCACCAGCTGGTGGGTGGCCGCAGTAGGCGGCGTCTGCATGGTTGTCGGCTACCTGTACACCGGTGGGCCGATGCCCATCGCCTACACCCCCCTCGGGGAGATCCTGTCCGGGTTCTTCATGGGGTCAGTCATCGTGGGCGTTTCGTATTTCATCCAGACCCACTCGATGACTCTCCACGTGTTCCTCGCCTCACTGCCCACCACGTTGTTCATCGCCAACATCCTTTTGACCAACAACATCCGCGACTTGGACGAGGACACCGCCGGGGGGCGGAAAACCCTCGCCATCCTCTTGGGCCGGAGAAAAGCGATTGTCGCGCAAGCGGTGATCTTCGGCCTCGGGTACGCGGTCCTGCTGGCTTTGCCGCCGCTCGGCGTCGCCTCGTACTGGAGCTGGCTCGCGCTCCTGAGCGCGGTCAACGCCTATGCCGCAGTGAAAGGCCTGATCAACAAGCGCACCGCGCCGGAAATGATGCCAGCGATGGGAGCCGTGGTGCGCAACAACCGGCATTTCGGCCTGCTGCTCGCGCTCGGCGTGTTCTTCGGGACGCTGTCCCGGTAGCAGTTCCGGCAGGCGTTCCAGGGAGTCACGCGGCCCGGTGCGCCGCCAGCGCCGCGCTGGTCAGCACCGACAGGGTCACCCCATCGGCGGCCGCTCGCGCTCTCGCCGGCTCGCGCAGTGGTTCGGGCACTCGCCCGAAACGCTGGAATGCGCGGTCCAGGGAGCCCTGGACCGCGCTGGGCGGCCGACGACGCGCTGATCGGGGCCTATACGGGAGCAAGGAGACGCGCTCGAACCCGGTCGACGCCCAGCGATGTGGACGCTGTCCGAACCTCACGCGCCGCCGGAGTCGGCGTGGTCAGCCTCGCTCGATAGCACGGTGTGACCCGCCAGACGATCTGGCACAAGACCCGTGCAACGTGACCGCAGCGGTTACGGGCGCTCGCCGAGAACCGTGGTCAGCGTCGTGGTCGCGCGAACGTGTGTGGAAAGGTCGGGCAGCAGAAGATCAAGAAGGTGCAGGATCTCCCGGTGCGCAGCCACCAGGTCACGGCCAGGGCGGCCACCGAACAGTGGCTCATGATGCGAGGCACGATTGCGAGCTACGTTGATCATTGCCAGGCCACGGTCAAGCGTCGCTCGACTGGTCTTCTTCGGCCACGCATGGTGCAAGTAAGGCACCCATAGCGTCTTTTCGTAAGCAGGGTCAGTGCAGCGCCGCCAAAACCCGAACGACAACTCCGCGATCACCGCACCCGGCTTCGCGCCACACCTGGTTACCGCCTCAGCGACACTGGCGCGGTTTTGGGTGTTCAGATCGGTGCGCCGCCCGCGAAGGGTCCGCCACAACGGGGCCACCGCCGGGGATATTGGATCGAGCAGCCAATGCGACTGACCACGCCAGCGCCGGCGCATGACCCGGTCATAGGCGTTGCGGAGGGCAACCTCAAGGTGGGCCACGTCGCGCATCAGCGCCGCGCCCACCTTCAAGTTCCACTCATACGCCGCAAGCGCCCGGCCGCGGTCCCCGGCGGTTTCAGCCAGGTAGCGGCCGAACCTGGGTGTGGACAACCATTCCTCGACCCACAACCCGGGGTCGGTCCCGCCCACGATGCCGGGTACCGGGCCTGACACGTGAGCGCTCCTTCACTGCGGCAATCTGCCTCTGGGCAGGTCAAAGCCCCGGCGAGATATAGCCCTGTCACCAAGACCAGCGCTCCACCGGGGCATCGCCACCAGTCTACCGGAAACCCGCGACGGCGCCCCGGACGCGCGCGATCAGTCGCCCGCCAGCGTGTATCGGGTGCGCCGCGGGGACGCCGCTCCGATGCGCCACCCCTCTACGGCTCACGGCACCAACCACGGGCCGACCGGCCAACACCTGCCCCGAGCGCAATAAACCCGGCCCCAGAGGGGCCGGGCGGTATGGCACCAACTCTGCAAGCGCGGCGCGGCCGTCGCCGCGGCCCCGGCTTGACGATCTTCGGTCCGATCTTTGCCGGCAGCTGTGCGCTGGCAGGTCAGCAGCGGTCGCCTGGTACCGCCAGTGGCCGCTCGCGCCCTCGTTGGGGCTGCCTTCGAGATTCCCCGCGAAACATCCCGAAGTCGGGTTTACCGCGCCAACCGGCACCCTGGTCCGGGCGAACCATACCGGCAGCGCCAGATCCGAGTCGTTGCTGACCACCACGGCCGCGTCCACCGCGCCGGAAAGGACATCCATCAACAAGCGCGATGCGACATTGACGTCGGTGCCCTTCTCCTCCCGACGGGCGACTGACACCATGAACCTGCCGTCGGGCACATCACGGCCACACCCGTCCTGGAGCATCACCGGCCAGCCCGGGCGCACGATCTGCGAGCGGCTATGCGGCCCGTCCACCGCCAGCGGCGCGGTGCCAACCCTGGACACGTAATGCCCGTACTCGATCCTCGCGACCGAACCCGACGCGACCAGCGCTCGCAGGCAGACGTCTTGCGCGCGTTGCCCGACCGAGTTGCCAGCGCACGTGACCCTGGCCGTGCAGTAAGTGACCTCAACGACCGCCCGGCCCACCCAACCGCACTTGCGGGCGAACCGCCGCGCAACCGCCCGGTTCTCAAACGGTCCAACCGGCAACCGCCGCCATCGCCCGGTCAGCTCCGACCACTGCTCCAGACAAGACCTGGGCTGGCCCGGGTCCGCGCCGTCCGGAACCGGAAGCCGGCGACGGTGGTGAACTCGCTTCCCGGGGCCTCGCGCGCCATCTTGACTCCTCCAGTTAGGTCACGTCGTGGTCACGAGATTGCGGTCAACCGCTTGAAGGTCAATGATTCCGGGGGTCTGAGTGGTGGGCGCTACTGGATTCGAACCAGCGACCGCTCGGGTGTAAACCGAGTGCTCTCCCGCTGAGCTAAGCGCCCGCCGCACCACAACGGCACACGGCCCGCCGCTGCTGCGCCCCGGCCGGCCGCAGCGCGCGGCACGGCACGGCACCAGCGATGAGTGCGCGACCCGAGCCAGGCTACCCGCCGCCAGCGCGTCGGCCAACTCGCGCGCGGACAACTATCGTCTGGGCGGTTGCCGGTCGCCGCGCGACTTGCGCGCCACCAGCCGGGCACCGGACCAGTCCGGCCCGACCGAGATCATCGAGGTCTGCGAGAGCCCGGCGATCGGGGCGGACTCGGCGATCTCGGAAGGCTCGACGTGGCCGTCCCGGCCGCGCTTGGGGGTCAGCAGCCAGATGAAGCCGTTTCCGGCGAGCGGGGCGATGGCGTCCACCAGGATGTCCACCAAGTCACCGTCGTACTCGCGGAACCACAACAGCACGCCCTCGACCACATCGTCGCAATCCTCTTCCGCCAGGTCCGCGCCGATGATTTCCTCGACGGCCTCGCGCAGGTCGGGGTCAGCGTCCTGATCCCAACCGAGTTCTTGCACCACCATGGCGGGTTTGAATCCCATCCGTCGGGCGGCACCCTGCGCGGTGTCCGCTGCCGTCGGGCTCGTGCTCACGGCCGTTGTCCTCCTCGGAGTCTGTGTTGAAGCCTTGAAGTTCGGGGTGAAGCGCCATAGGCCCGCACGGGTCGGGCGCCGACGCTTGAGCCGAGCGTAGCGACCGCGTGAAGCACAGCGGCGGCGCAGCGACGCGACGCGCCCATCCGGCGGCGCCAACCGAGGCGCGGAACGGCGTCAACCCGGCACGGGACACCGTCAGCCTGAGCTCGGGACACCGCCAGGCCGAGCTCGGGACACCGCCAGCCGGGGCCGGGACCGGCGTCACCCAGAGCGCGGATGGAGCCCACCGCAGCCCGTCTCACGCACCGCCGGGTGGCTTTGACCGTTGGTAAGGTCGGCGGGTGCCCACCGTCCCCACCACCATGCGCGCCGGCTGATCGCCCGTGGCCACCGGGACGCCGGCGACGGCGCTGCTCACCAGGCGCAAGACGCCGTTCACCTTGCACCAATACGAGCACGACCCCCGGGCCGAGGCGTACGGCCCAGAGGCCGCCGCCGCGCTCGGCGTCGCGCCGCAGCGAGTTTTCAAGACGCTCATCGCCGCCGTTGGCGACAAGCTGACCGTTGGCGACAAGCTGGTCTGCGGCGTCGTGCCGGTCACCGGTCGGCTGGACCTCAAGGCGCTGGCCGCCGCCGTCGGCGGCAAGAAGGCCGAGCTGGCCGATCCCTCAGCCGCCTGCCGAGCGACCGGATACGTGCTCGGCGGGATCTCACCGCTGGGGCAGCGGTCGCGACTGGCAGTGGTGATCGACGCCTCAGCCCGCTCCTTCCCCACCATCTTCGTCTCCGCGGGCAGACGCGGACTGCAGGTCGAGCTCGCCCCGAGCGACCTGGCCGCGGCGGCGTCGGCGACCTTCGCCGCCATCGCGACCGCGTGACCCCGCCCCACCCGGCACCGGGCCCAACCGCTGGACCTAAACCAACCGCTGGTCTTGAACCAACCGCTGGACCTAAACCAACCGCTGGTCTGAACCAACCGCCGG
>WQZC01000118.1 GCA_009780925.1 Actinomycetes bacterium
ACTGGACCTCCGTTGCATTTTTGTCCGAAAGGGGGCGGCCAGATGGGGGCACCTCGTCATAGGCCAGATGCCGAGCCGCTGCTCACGCCGTCAGAGGTTGCGACGTTGTTCCGCGTTGACCCAAAGACGGTCACTAGGTGGGCGAAAGCCGGCAAACTAACATCGATTCGCACACTCGGCGGGCACCGGCGGTACCGTGAGTCCGAGGTACGTGCACTACTGGAAGGCAACACCAACCCCCCGACGGAGGCCTGATAGCCGAGGGTTGATCGTCGTTTGACCACAGTCCGGCGACACTTGACGAACACTGCGTAGCGGTGGTGTTGCGTTATGTTACGTTCAAATGGTGGCCGGGTCGCCTGCCAGCCCGGGTGGCCCGGCCCTTGCGTGTCTCTGGGCGCGCGTCGTGTGTTGACGGCGCGCACAGCGGGCGAGGTGGTACGCGGCGCGGTCACCGCCCAGGTCGTTGATACCGTCGAAGCGGCTTTGGGCGCGCTGACGGGGGCTATGGTCGGCGCGCGGGCCAAAGGGACGGCCGCGCCAACCCGCTGGTGCTGACGGCGAGATCCGAGCGGCGCTTCAGGAAAGGAATGATTGATGGCTGCGACCACCGCCGCCGGTAGGCACGGGTCCACTGGCGGGCTCACCCACCGGCAGATCCTCACCGTGCTGGTGGGCCTGCTGCTCGGGATGTTCCTGGCCGCGCTGGATCAGACGATCGTCGCCACCGCCATCCGCACCATCGGCGACGACCTGAAGGGCCTGTCCATGCAGGCCTGGGTCACCACCGGCTTCCTGATCACCTCCACCGTGGCGACCCCGCTGTACGGCAAGCTGTCCGACATCTATGGCCGCAAGCCGTTCTTCATGCTCGCGATCGCGGTGTTCATCCTCGGCTCGGCGCTGTGCGGGCTGTCCACCTCGATGTACATGCTCGCCGGGTTCCGCGCGTTCCAAGGCATCGGCGCGGGCGGGTTGTTCTCGCTGGCGATGGCCATCGTCGGCGATATCGTGGCCCCCCGGGAGCGGGCCCGTTACCAGGGCTACTTCATGGCGACGTTCGCCACCTCCAGCGTGCTCGGGCCGGTGGTCGGTGGATTCTTCGCCGCGCACGGGACGATTTTCGGGATCACCGGCTGGCGGTGGATCTTCTACATCAACGTGCCGATCGGGCTGGTCGCGCTGGTCGTGGTCGAGCGCGTGCTGCGGATCGCGCATCACCGGCGCGACCACCGCATCGACTGGTGGGGGGCGTTCACCCTCATGGTCTGCCTGGTGCCGCTGCTGATCGTCGCCGAGCAGGGCCGCAGCTGGGGATGGGGATCGCTGACCTCGCTGGGCTGCTTCCTGCTGGGTGTGGTCGGCCTCGCGGCGTTCCTCGGGGTCGAGTCGCGGATGCGCGAGGAGGCGCTGATCCCGTTGCGGCTGTTCCGCATCGGGGTGTTCTCGGTCGGTTCCGTGCAGTCGTTCATCATCGGCATGGGGATGTTCGGCGGGATGATGTCCATCCCGCTGTATTTGCAGATCGTCAAGGACATGTCCCCGACCAAGTCCGGTCTGCTGATGCTGCCGATGGTGGTGGGCAGCATGTTCACCTCGCTGCTGTCCGGGCAGGTGACCGCCCGGACGGGGCGGTACAAAGCGCTGCCGATCATCGGCACCGCGCTGCTCATCGGCGGGTTCCTGCTGATGACGCGGGTGCAGGCGGACACCACGCTGTGGGAAACCGGGCCATACATGCTGATCATCGGTGCCGGGCTGGGCCTGAACATGCAAACGCTGGTGCTGGCGATGCAGAACGCGGTGCACTATCGGGACATGGGCGTCGCGACGTCCTCGGCCACCTTCTTCCGGCAGGTGGGCGGCACCGCCGGGGTGGCGATCTTCCTGTCCATTCTGTTCTCCACGGCTGGTCGCAAGATCTCGGCGGCGTATGCCGCGGCGTCCCAGGATCCGAGCTTCCAGGCCGCGGCCGGCGCGCATCAAGATCAGCTGAAGATGTTGACCTCTGGATCGGGTGGCCTGAACGACACGGGATTCCTGCACAACCTGGACCAGGTGCTGGCCCATCCGTTCCGGGTCGGGTTCTCCCAGGCGATGGACCTGGTGTTCCTGTGCGGCGCGTTCGTGCTTGTGCTGGCCTTCGTCTGCGCGATCTTCCTCAAGGAGGTCCCGCTGCGCAAGGCGTCCGCGTTGGAGCTGCGGAACGCCGAACTCTCGGCCCGCGCCGCCAAGTCTGGCCAGGGGGCATCCAGCGCTGAGACGTCTGCAACCGCGACCGCTATCGCTGAAACACCCGGCGCTGAGACATCCGGGGCTGAGACATCCGGGGCTGGGTCGGCCGGCGTGGCCGAAGACGGTGCCGACGAGCCCAGCGGTGCCGAGCCGGGCGGCGGCGAGTCGGGCACTCCTTGATCAAGACGCGTTTGGCGCGAATAGACCGCATGAAACGCGTCTTGATCACCACTGGGTCAGGATGGCGCGTCGGGTTCGAAGGTGAGCGCCCTGCTCAGCGTGGTCCGCACCGGTGAGCGTTCCAGCCGCGCCGCGATCGCGGCGCGTTGCGGCTCCAGCGCGACGGGCAGCTCAAGGGAGTAGTGGAACCGGCTGGTCATCGGTTCGCGCTCCAGCGTGACCGTGACGGCGACACCCGCGTCATCGACGCCGCGCTCGCGCAATTCCATTCGGGCAGTGATCGTCATGCACGTCGCGAGCGCCGCCTCCAGCAGTTCGTGCGGGCGACAACCAGCGGAGCCGCCTACTCCCGCCTTGATCGTGTCGGCGACGCCCGAGTTCGCGCCGGCCGCGTATCGCGCCTGCCACGGCACGGGCAAGGCATGGGCTCTCACCGTCATGGCGGTCATCATCGCAAGCCCGCTGCGATCGCCGCCGCGTCGGCCTCGGGGGACGAACGCGAGCGTTCGTCATCTCTCAGCCCGCGTTGCGGTAGTCCTCGCTGCGCTCGTCGACCGCTTCGTCGGCCTCGGGGGACGAACGCGAACGTTCGTCATCTCTCAGCCCGCGTTGCGGTAGTCCTCGCTGCGCTCGTCGACCGCTTCGTCGGCCTCGGGGGACGAACGCGAGCGTTCGTCCCCACTCGGCTCTCCTCGCGGTGGCGCGGGGATTCGAACCCCGGGAGGCATACACCTCACGCGCTTTCGAGGCGCGCTCCTTCGGCCGCTCGGACACGCCACCGGGCAGAACTTTACACGAAGATCCGGCCGGCCTGGGTTGAAGAGAACCCTGAACTGGTCCTCAAGGGTGGGCGCGGGACGGCGGCCGATGCGGGGGCCAGCCATCCAGTCGCCGCGCCGCGTCGGGCGCGGTCGGTCTGGGAGCGCCGCCGACGCGTGGGCGCGCTCAGCGCCGGCCGGCGAAGAACTGCTCCAGCAGCGCCGCGCATTCCGCCTCGCGCACCCCGGCGACCACCTCGGGCCGATGGTTCAGCCGTCGGTCGCGCACCACGTCCCACAGCGAGCCCACCGCGCCGGCCTTGGCGTCCCAGGCGCCGAACACCAGGCGGGAGACCCGGGCCGCCACCAGCGCGCCGGCGCACATGGCGCACGGTTCCAACGTGACCGCCAGCGTGCACCCATCGAGACGCCACCGGCCCAGCACCGCTCCGGCGCGACGCAGCGCGAGCACTTCGGCGTGCGCGGTCGGATCCCCGGTTCGTTCCCGTTCGTTCCCGGCCGAGGCGAGCACGTTCCCCGCCGCGTCCAGCACTACCGCCCCGACCGGAACCTCGCCGGCCGCCGCCGCAGCTCGCGCGACCGCCAAGGCGACCGCCATCGCCGAGTCGTCAGCCGGGTGGCCCGGCGAACTCGTCATCGGCGGGAGTGGCGGGAGTGACGGTAGTGGCAGGGATGGCACGCTCAGGGCCGGAGGGACTCGACCGCTTGCCGATACGGCTCGGCGAGCCCGATGGCGTTGACTATCGCTTCCAAGGTCTCGTCCGGGTATGCGTCGGGGTCGTCGAAGAGCCGATCCATCTCGTCCTCGGACAGGCCAAGGTCTTCGAAGAGCTCAAGGTCGCCGATCGGCCAGGCATCGTCCATTTCGTCGTCGTCGGGTGGCTCCTCGCCGAGCTGGTCGAGCGCTTGCGCGGCGAGGGGGAACTCGACCGAAGCGGTGAGGTCCGACAGCAGCAGCAAGGTCCGCGTGCCGCGCAGCCGCGCGATCAGGAAGAACTCGTCCTCGACCCCGGCCAGCACGAATGGCCCACCCTCGGGCGACTGCGACCGCAGCGCCGCGAGCAACACGTCAAGATCGCCGAGAACCGATGGCGGAAGCGGGGCGCACCGCCATTGCTCCAGGTCACGGAACGCGGCTACCGCGAACCCACGTTGGCTCATTTTTCCCAACCCGTCTGGTCCGGACGCTGCGGTCCGAGCGCTGGCGTCCCAGCGCTGACATGATCCTGACATGCGCCTCAGGATGCCCTCGAGGGGCGCCCAGCCCGCGGCAGGGCGACAAGGCCCGATGCGCCCTGGGATGCCCGCTCTCGGTAACAGGACGGTCTCGCCAATGGCACCGATCGGCCCGCCGCATTGAGTTGTCGGCCTCGGCGCGCTACGGTCCCAGAGCGTGACTGCGACATTCGGGCGAGTGGCCGTGCTCGGCCTCGGCATGATCGGTGGTTCGCTGCTGCGCGCGATCCGACACACCGGCTTGGAGGTCGTCGGCTTCGACCCCGACCTGGCGACCGCCGCCGGCGCGAGCGCCGCCGGTTTCCCGGTGACGGCCAGCGACGCGCGCGCGGTGCGTGGCGCGGACCTGGTGATTCTCGCCATGCCGCTGACCGAAGTGGAGGCGGCGCTGCGTTCGCTAGCGCCGCACCTGTCCGCCGGCGCGGTGCTCACCGATGTGGGCACCCTCAAAACGCCGGTGCTCGACGCGGTGCGCCGCGTGGTCCCCATGGCCCGTTTCGTCGGCGGCCACCCGCTGGCCGGCACCGAGGAAAGCGGCTGGTCAGCGGCCGACCCGCTGCTGTTCCGAGACGCCCCGTGGGCGCTGACCCTCGAACCGGAGACCGACATCGACGCCTGGGTCGCCGTCGCCGAGCTGGCCTGTGACCTGGGCGCGAAGCCGGTGCCCGCCACGGCGGCCGATCAGGACGCCGCAGTCGCCCGGGTGATCGGGTTGCCGCACCTGCTCGCCGAGGCGCTCGCCGCAAGCGGCCTGGCCGGCGGGCCGCTTGGCCTGAGCCTTGCCGCCGGCTCGTACACAACCGGCTCCCGGGTGGCGCGCACCCGCCCCGATCTGGTCGCGACCTGGTGCGACGGAAACCCGGCGCTGGTCGGCGCGCTCGATGAGGCGATCGAGCGACTCGCCGTGGCGCGCGCCCGTTTGGTCGCCGGCGAGTCGATGCTGGAATTGGCCGAGGCCGGCCACGACGCCCGCATCGGCTGGGAGAACCGCCGCTTCCGGCCGGTCGAGCTGCCCGCCGATCCGGGCATGTTGCGACTGCACGGGCGCGACGGGGGATGGATCACCGCGGTGTTGCGCGACGACGAGGGCGTGCGGCTGCTCGGCATGCGACCTGCGGAATAGCCCGCGCGGCGCCGGCGCGCTCCGGCCCGCCGGTCGGTCGCGAGCTGCGTCCGGTGGCGGCGAGCCCGCCCACCCGCGGCGAGCCCATCCACTCGCGGCCGGGTGGCCGGGCCTATTCGCGAAGCCCGAAGCGCCCGTAGAGGCCGCGCAGCGGGCGCGGCGCCCACCAGTTCGCGTTGCCCAGCAGCCGCATGGTCGCCGGCACCAGCAGCGACCGCACAATCGACGCGTCGATGAAAATGCCGATGAATATCGCGATCCCGATCAGCTTGATGAAGGTGACCGAAGAGGCGGAGAACCCCGCGATGACCACCATCAGCAGCAGCGCCGCCGAGGTGATGATCCGCCCGGACCGTTGCAGCCCGGCCGCGACCGCCCGGGTGTTGTCGGCGGTCAGGTCGTATTCCTCGCGCATCCGCGACAGCAGGAACACCTCGTAGTCCATGGACAGGCCGAACAACACGGCCAGGACGAGGATCGGCTGGGTGGCGTCGACGGAGCCGACCGGCGTGAAACCGAGCAACCCGGACAGGTGCCCGTCCTGGAATATCAACGTGATCGCGCCAAATGACGCGCCCATCGACAGGATGTTCATGACGATGGCTTTCAGCGGCAGCACGACCGATCCGAACGCCAGGAACAGCAGCACGAAAGTGGTGATGGCGATGAGCAGCGCCATCCATGGCAGACGGGCGCCGAGGCTGGCGAGCAGGTCGATGTTTTGCGCGGTCGAGCCGCCGATGTACACCGCCTGGGTGTGCGCCTCCGGCGGCAGGGCGCGCAGTTCGTGGACCAGTGCCTTCGCCGTCCCGCCCAGCACCGCGCCCGGGTAGTCGATATTCACTTGCACGGTCTGGCCGCGACCCGCCGCGAGCGTCGCCCCGGTGGCGCCGGGCAGCTGTTGCGCCCGCGCGACGAAGGCCGCGACCGCCTGCTGCCCGGCCGTACTGTCCGCTGGCACATCCAGGGACAACACGGCCAGGACCGGGCTGGTCGTGATGTTGGGGAAGTCGCGTTGGATGGTTTCGGTGACCTGGCGGGTTTCGGAACCGGTGGGCAGCGACCGGGCGTCCACCCCGGCGAATCGGATCGACAGGAATGGCGCGGCCAGCACCAGCAGCACCGCCACCACGGGGAGCGCGAACAGCCACGGATGGCGCATCACACTGTGCGCCAGGCGGTACCAGAAGCCGTGGTCCGCCGGCGCGCCCGCGCCCGCGCCCGCCCCGGACCGGGCCGCAGCCGCCGTCTCGGGGAGCCCTGCGGCGCCAGTCCCGAGCCGCTCCACGGTGCCAGTCCCGGGGCGCGCCGCGGCGCCGGCCAGCGGGGGAGCCGCCGGTCCGGTCCCGCGCCGACGGCGGGACAGCCAGCGCAACGCCCAGCGCACCGACAGCGCGTCCACCCGCCGGCCGAGCACCGCGAGCAGCGCGGGCAGCACGCTGAGCGCGGCCGCCGCCGCTATCAGCACCGTGGCGATGCCGCCGGCGCCCATCGAGCGCAGGAACGTCGCCGGGAACAGCAACAGCCCGGACAACGACAGCGCCACCGTCACCGCCGAGACCGCCACCGTCCGTCCGGCCGTGGCCAGCGTGCGCCCCACCGCCTCAGTGACGTCGCCGTCGCGCGCCAGTTCCTCCCGGAACCGGGAGACGATGAATAGCCCGTAGTCGATCGCCAGACCCAACCCCATCAGGGTCACCACGTTGGCCGCGTAGACGCTCACCGAGGCGAACAGCCCGATCAGCCGCAGCGCCGTGAACGCGCCGAGGATGGCCAGCCCACCGATCGCCAACGGCAGCGACGCGGCGGCCAGGCTGCCAAAGATGATCACGAGCAGAACCAGCACCACCGGTAGCGACAATTGCTCGGCCTTGCCGATGTCGGAGGTCACCCGCCCGGTGACGTCGGCGGTGACCGCGTTGACCCCGCCGACCCGTGCGGTGTACCCCGTGCCGGCCAGCGAGTCGCGCAACGCGTCGTAGCGGTGCAGCGCCACGAAAGTGTTCGGGTCCTCCAGGGTGATCGCGGCGTAGGTGGAGTGCCGGTCGGTGCTGACCAGCGCCGGCGCGCGCGTGGTCCAGTAGGTGGCGACGGTCTTGGCGATACCGGCCGGCAGGTGGGTCAAGGCCGAGTCGACGGCGCGCTCGAAGGCCGGGTCGTCCACCGTGACGTCCGGGTTGTGGAACAGCACCACCAAGTCGACGTCGTCATGGCCGATGCGGTCGTCGATCAGCCGCTGCGCGTGGACGCTCTCGCTGCCGGGATCGTTCAGCCCGCCGCTGATCAGCGTGCCGAACACCCCGGAGCCCCATAGGCCGCCCACCAGCAGCAGCGCGAGTCCGCAGGCGAGCACCCACCACCGTCGGCGCGCCACGGCGCGCCCCCAACTCGCGAACACCAGGCAACAGTATTGGGTGCCCGGTTCGGCGCGGCACCGGTGCCGGTGACGGTTTCGGCGGGGTCCCGTGACCACTCCGGTGGGCGCGGGTTGGAGCTGGGCGTCCGCGTCCCCTATGCTTGTTGCGTCTCCCAAGTGGGGCTAGCATGAAGCGGTTTGCCGCCCTCATCGTCTAGAGGCCCAGGACGCCGCCCTTTCAAGGCGGTAGCACGGGTTCGAATCCCGTTGGGGGCACGCACGACTGCGAAGCTTGAGTCGGGGCCGGGTTCGCCCGGACGCGGCCGGG
>WQZC01000119.1 GCA_009780925.1 Actinomycetes bacterium
CAGCTTCGTCGGCCTGGCCGCGGTGCTGGTCGGCTGGAACGGCTACCTGGAGGTCGAGCACGTCGGGGGCACCGACGCCCAGCGACAAGCCCTGGCCGGGGCGCTGGACCTGAACCCCTTCGGCCGCGGCGGCTCACTGCTGGCGATCCACCACGCCGAGGTGTTCATCGGCATCTTCATCGGCGCGGTGACCTTCACCGGGTCGCTGGTCGCCTACGGCAAACTGTCCGCCAAGCTCAACTCGCTGCCGATGGTGCTGCCCGGCAAGAACGCCATCAACATCGGCTCGCTGGCCGTGTTCGTCGTGCTGACGGTCATCTTCTGCGTCCACCCGTCACTGTGGGCGCTGATCGCGGTCACCGCGGTGGCGCTGTTCCTCGGTTGGCACCTGGTGGCCTCGATCGGCGGCGGCGACATGCCGGTGGTCGTGTCGATGCTCAACAGCTACTCCGGATGGGCGGCGGCCGCGTCCGGCTTCCTGCTCAACAACGACCTGCTGATCGTCACCGGCGCGCTCGTCGGATCCTCCGGTGCCTACCTGAGCTACATCATGTGCAAGGCGATGAACCGCTCGTTCATCTCCGTGATCGCCGGCGGCTTCGGCCTGGAGGTCGCCCCCAGCGGTGACACCGACTACGGCGAGCACCGCGAGATCACCGCGCCCGAGTGCGCCGAGCTGCTCAAGGAAGCCAAGTCGGTCATCATCACCCCCGGCTACGGCATGGCGGTGGCCCAGGCGCAGTACCCGGTGGCCGAGATCACCCGGCGGCTGCGCGAGCAGGGCGTCGAGGTCCGCTTCGGCATCCACCCGGTGGCCGGCCGGCTGCCCGGGCACATGAACGTGCTGCTCGCCGAAGCCAAGGTGCCCTACGACATCGTGCTGGAGATGGACGAGATCAACGACGACTTCCCGTCCACCGACGTGGTGCTGGTCATCGGCGCCAACGACACGGTCAACCCGGCCGCCGAGGACGACCCGACCTCGCCCATCGCCGGCATGCCGGTGCTGCGGGTCTGGGAAGCCAAGGACGTCATCGTGTTCAAGCGGTCGATGGCCGTCGGCTACGCCGGCGTGCAGAACCCGCTGTTCTTCCGCGAGAACACCCAGATGCTCTTCGGCGACGCCAAGGTGCGGGTGGAGGACATCCTCAACGCGCTGTGAGCCGACGCGGCTTAGCGGCTGAGCGGGGCTGAGCCGCTAAGCCGCTGCGCGGCTGATCGCGTTCGCGCCGCCCCCGGGGACCCGCTGCCCTCGGGGGCGGTGCCGTGTTTGCGGTAGGTTCCGAGCCATGGAATTCCGTCGCCTCGGCAACAGTGGCCTGGTCGTTTCCGCGGTCGGGCTCGGCACCAACAACTTCGGTCTCAAACTGGACGCGGCAGGCGCGGCGGCGGTGACCCACGCCGCGCTGGACGCCGGGATCACCCTGTTCGACACCTCGGACTCCTACGGCGAGTCCGAGGTGCGCCTCGGCGCGGCGCTGGGCGCGCACCGCGACGAGGTGATCGTGGCCACCAAGTTCGGCAGTGACCTGGCCCGCTTCGACGCCCGCAACGGCGCCGACTGGGGGGCGCGCGGCTCGCGCCGGTACCTCCGCCGCGCCGTCGAGTCGTCGCTGCGCCGGCTCGGCACCGACTGGATCGACTTGTACCAGCTGCACTGGCCCGACCCGGCCACCCCCATCGCGGAGACCCTCGCCGCGCTGGACGAGCTGGTCCGCGAGGGCAAGGTCCGCTATGTCGGCTCGTCCAACCTGGCCGGCTGGCAGGTCGCCGACGCCGCCTGGGTGGCCCGCACCGAGCACCTGTGCCCGTTCATCAGCGCGCAGAACGAGTACAACCTGCTCAACCGGCACGCCGAGCACGGCCTGGTGCCGGCGCTGCGCCACTTCGGCATCGGGCTGCTGCCCTACTACCCGCTGGCCAGCGGGCTGCTCACCGGCAAGTACCGCCGCGGCGAGGCGCCCCCGGTCGGCAGCCGGATCGAGGCGTGGGGCCGGCAGTCGCTGCTGAGCGAGCGCAACTTCGCCAAGCTGGACAAGCTGGAGGCGTTCGCCTCGGCACACGGGGTGACGCTGCTGGACGTGGCCATCGGCGGGCTGGCCGCCCAGCCGACCGTGGCCAGCGTGATCGCCGGGGCCACCTCACCGGAGCAGGTGCGCGCCAACGTGGCCGCCGGCGCCTGGGCGCCGTCCCCGGCCCAACTGGCCGAGCTCGACGCGGCGACCAAGCCCAGCCACTGACGTCTCCGCGCCGCTGACGCTCCCAGCCGCTGACGCGCCCAGCCGCCGACGCGCCCAGCCGCCGACGCCCGGGCCACTGACCATCGAGGCGGACCGCCGACCGCGTCCGGCATCCCCCCGAATCGCGTCAGATCGAGCTGAGGGCGATCCCGGCCCGCTTGGCGATGTCGCGTTGGCGCGCGTCGCGCGTCAACAGCGCCACTGGTTCGGCCACCTGAGCCATCAGCCCGGCGCAGCTCGCGAGCTGAAGCGCGTCCAGCGATCTGAGCGTCGGATGAGCGCAAGCCAGCTCTCGCGCCACACCGAAGGTCCGCGCGTCAATCACGATCACCGCCAACGCGCCGTCGTCGGATGTGTCGTAGGCGTACTGGGTGATCAGCTCGTCGGCGCGCTTCGTGCTGAGCCGGCGCTCGTGTCGAGCCAACGCGACCGTGTGCGCGAACTCGACATCAGTCAACTGCGAGACTGCCACCGGCTGATCCCCGTCGAAGACCGCCTGGCGCAGTCGGTCGGAGTCGTCGCTGTCGTCGAGGTAGACCCGTCCGATCACTGAGCTGTCCGCGAAGATGATCATTCGTGGCGGTCCCGCTCGCGCGCCGCGTCCAGCCATGGGCCGCCCAGATCGGCCGGCTCGACCCGCACTGGCGACGCCAAGCCCGCCGATGTCCGCGCCGGCGCCGGTCGGCCGGACTGCGCCAGCCCCCGGCGGACCGCCTGGCGTTTCCACGCCCGCGCGACCGGCTGCTCGCGCACCGCGTCTTCCAGCACGGTGATGACCAGGGAGTTCACTGAGATCCCGTCGGCGGCGGCGCACTCCTTGACCCGCTCGGCGAGCTGGTCGTCCATCCTGGTGATGATCTGCCTCATCCCGTTAATGATAGCAATTACTGGCATGCGTTGCTATCAACAACGGGATGGGGCCGCATGCCCCGGCGCCGTCGCACATCTTGGGCACGGCACTCGGACACGTCGAATCACTGGCGCGCGACCGGCGGCGCGGTCACGTTGACCACGAATCCGTCCGATGCCGCCACGAGCCGGTCATCACCGGTCCACAACGCCTGGCAGCCATGTTGGCGCGCCGCCGCCAAATGGATCGCGTCCGGGGTCCGGAGCCCAGCGCGCGCAGCGCGAAGACGAGCCGCTTGCTCGAACACCACCACGTCAAGACCGAGCATCACCAGCGACCCGAAGAAGTCTCGATAGCGAGCCTCGCCGAGCCGGTCCCCGTCGGCCATTGGCTTCACCAGGCACTCCATCAATGCCAGCGGGGAGCTGGCGAACTCGGTGCCCGAGTTCGCGGCCAGGGCTGCGGCCACCCGCGGCCCGAAGCTCGGATGCCACTCAAGCAGGTAGATCACCAGGCAGGAGTCGAGGTAAATCAGTCCCATGAAGCCCGCTCAGCCTGGATGATCTCGGCAATCTCCTCGGCCGTGCGGCGATCCCGGCGGTCGTCACGATGCTCGTCCAGCCACCGCAGCAAGCCCGCGCCGGTCGAATTCCGCCGCGTCGCTGGCACGAGACGTGCCACGGGACGGCCCCGACGGGCGATCACGACCTCCGCGCCGCGTTCCACCTCGGCCAGCAGCGAGGACAGTCGGTTGCGCGCCTCGAGCACGTTGACGATCGTCACACCACAATTCTAGCCAGGTAACCTAGCCAGCAAGCTACGGGGCGTGGGCACAGTCGGGGCAAACCCACCGCTCGCCGCCCTCGATGCCGACCGGATGGGCGCGCATGACGTCCTCAATGGCGGCCACGATGTGGCACCACGATGTGGCACGACCGCCCAGGAACCGTCGACGCGCACTGTGGGAATCAGCCGGGCAGGGGCGCGGAAGTCGCGGTGGCCGGCTTGCCGCGCGGCAACAGGAACGCCGGGATGACGCACAACGCGACCAGCACCAACGCCACAGTGAAGGTGAGCCCGAACGACCCGGCCGCTTGCGACAACCCCTGGTGCAGCGCGCCCGGCGTCAACGCCTGCGTCAACTCGCCGGTCTGCTGCTGCAGCGCGGGCACCTGGTCCGGGTGCGCCTGCTGCACCGCCGGCAGCTGCTTGGTCAGCTCGGCCAATTGCTGGCGCACCGCGGCCTGGTTGGTGGCCACCTTGGCCAACGGCTTGCCCATGATGTCGTTGGTCAAGATCACCGACATGATGGCGGTGCCGATCGAGGAGCCGATCTGCGAGATGATGTTCATCAGCGTCGAGCCGCGCGCCACCTGATGCTCCTTGAGCGTCTGCAGCGCCGCCGTCATGATCGGCATCATGGTGGCGCCCATGCCCAGGCCCATCACGAACAGCGCGCCCAGCAGCAGCACATAAGAGGTGGAGGCGCCGACCCCGGTGAACACCGCCATGCCCGCGCAGATCGCCACGATCCCGGGCAGCACGATCTTCCCCGCGCCCACCTTGTCGGCGAGCATCCCCGCGATCGGCATGGTGAACATCACCCCGATGCCGGTCGGCGTCTGCAACAGCCCCGCGTGCAGCGTGTCCTGGCCGCGCACCTGCAACCAGTAGCTGGGGAACAGCAGCATCGCGCCGAAGAACGAGACCGCGAACAACGTCAGCGTGATCACCGCGACCGCCATGTTGCGGTCCTTGAGCAGTCGCAAATCGATCAGCGGGTGCTCGGGCCGGCCGGCCCACCAGACGAACGCGACCACCAACGCCAGGCCGATGATGCCCGGGATGAGCACCCGCGCCGCCGCGACCGTGTTCTCCTGCGGTATCGACGACACGCCGAACAGGAACAGCGCCAGTCCCGGGGAGAGCAGCGCCATGCCGATGAAATCGAACGACTCCGACGGAGTCGGATTGTCCTTGGGCAACACGTAGGCGGCATAGACCAGCGAGATCACCCCGATCGGCACGTTGATCAGGAACAGCCAGTGCCAGCTGGCGACCTCCAGCAGCCAGCCGGCCAGGATGGGGCCACCGATCGGGCCGAGCATCATCGGCACCCCGAGCACCGCCATGATCCGGCCGATCCGCTCCGGTCCGGCCGCGCGCGTCAGGATCGTCATGCCGAGCGGCATCAGCATGCCGCCGCCCAGGCCCTGGAGCACCCGGAAGGTGATCAACATGCCGATGCTGTTGGAGATGCTGCACAGCGCCGATCCGATCGCGAACAGCGCCAGCGCCGCCATGTACAGCCGCTTGGTGCCGAACCGGTCAGCCGCCCAGCCGGTCAGCGGGATCACCGTGGCCAGGGCCAGGGTGTAGCCGGTCATGGTCCACGCGGCGGTGGCGTAGGTGGTGTTGAACTTCAGGATGAACGTCGGCAGCGCGACGCTCACCACCGTCACGTCCAGGATCGACATGATGGCGCCGAGCACCACCACGCCGGCGATCTTCAGCACACCCGCGTCAAGCTTGTTGGACACCGCACCCGTCGCGGCACTGGGCGCGCTCACGATGCCACCAGCTCACTCCGCGCTCGCCGCCGACCAACCATCACTCGCTGTCGTTTCACGATGAGCCATTCAACACCGTTGCCCCGCCGGGCGCCCGACCACGCCCTTCACCCATGACGAGAGTCACTCTCATCTGCGAGTAACCTTCATCTGTGACCCAGGAACCTCCCCCGACCCACGTCCCGGCGGCGGGCGCGGTCGACGGCCGGGTCGGGTTACGCGAACGCAAGAAGGCCTGGACTCGGGCGAGCATCCGTCAGCGCGCCTTCGAGCTGTTCGCCAGCCAGGGTTACACCGCCACCACCGTCGAGCAGATCGCCGCCGCCGCCGACATCTCCCCAGCCACCTTCTTCCGCTACTTCCCGACCAAGGAAGATGTGGTGCTGGACGAGGATTTCCACCTGGTGGCGTTGGCGGCGTTTGAGGCGCAGCCGCCGGATGCCGCGCCGGTCGCCGCCTATCGCGCCGCAGCGGCCGCCACCTACGCCGCGATGAGCCCCGCCGAACAGCGCCAGCTCACCGAGCGCGCGCATCTGGCGCTGGGCATCCCGCAGGTCCGTGCCCGCTTCATCGACGAGCTCGCGCGCGGCGTGGACACCCTCGCCGCCGCGATCGCTCGACGCGCGGCGCAGGCGAGCCAGCCGACCGACGAGCTGACCGCGCGCTGCACCGCCGGGGCGATCATCGGCGTCATCATCGCCACCGCCCTCCCGACGCGCGACAACCCACCGCGCTACGCCGCGCCGAGCCACGAAGCGGCGCCGCGAGGCAACCCACCGAGCGATAAGGCGCCACTGGGCGCCGCACCGAGCCACGAAGCGGACGTCCAGTCGTTCTTCGCCGCGTTGGACACCGGTCTGCGCTGCCTGCAAGCCGGCCTCGCCCCCGTCCCGCCTCCAAACCGCCCATGATCAAGCGTTTCCGCTAAGAGACTTGGCGCAGACGCTTGATCATCGCCCAGGGCGCGGTTGCGAGCGCGGGCGCGGTTGCGAGCGCGGGCGCAGGCGCAGGCGCGGGCGCGGGCGCAGGCGCGGGCGCGGGTGCAGGCGCGTGCCTCACGGAGCCGCAACCCGAGCCCAGGGCAGCAGCGCCGCCGGGACCAGGCACGCCGCCGCCACCACCAACGCGACCGTGAACGGCAGCCCGAACGCCTGCGCCGGCGCCCGATCCCGCAGCGCGCCGGTCAGCAGCAACGACATCAGCGCGGTTCCGATCGACGAGCTGACCGGCTGGGTCATGTTCACCAACGTGGAACCGCGTGCCACTTGGTGGCTCAGCAGCGTGCGCAACCCGGCGGCCATCAGCGGCATCATGGTTGCCCCCAGACCCAGGCCGATCACCGCCAGCGCGCCCTCCAGCAACAGGTAGGAGGTGCCGGCGCCGACCCGAGCGAAGACGGCCAAGCCGACGCAGACGGCGACGATGCCAGGCACCGCGAGCCGCCCGACGCCGACGCGATCGGCCAACGCCCCGGCGATCGGCATGGTGACCAGCACCCCGATCACGATCGGGATCTGTGACAGCCCGGCCCGCAGCGTGTCCTGTCCGCGCACCTGCATCCAGTAACTGGGCAACAGCAGAAGGACGCCAAAGAATGCTGTCGCGAACAGCACCAAAGTGATCACCGCGATCGTCATGTTGCGGTCCCGCAACAGCCGCAGGTCCAGCAACGGGCGCCTCGGCCGACCCGAGTATCCGACGAACCCGGCCAGCAGAGCCAGGCCCCCGATCCCCGGCCCGAGCACGCGCGCCGCGGCCACAGTGTTCTCCTCGGGGATCGACGACACCCCGAACAGAAACAGCGCCAGCCCCGGCGAAAGCAGAACCATGCCGACAAAGTCGAACCGCTCCACCGAGCTCGGACGATCCGCCGGCAGCGCTAGCGCGGCATAGCCCACAGCGAGCACGCCAATCGGCAAATTGATCGCGAACAGCCATGGCCAGCTGGCGACCTGTAGCAACCAGCCACCCAGAACGGGCCCCACGATCGGGCCGATCATCACCGGCACCCCGAGCACCGCCATCACCCGCCCGACCCGCTCCGGACCGGCGACCCGAGTCAGGATCGTCATGCCCAGTGGCATGAGCATCCCGCCGCCCAGCCCCTGCACCACCCGGAAGGCGATCAGCGCGCCGATGCTCCCCGCCAGGCAGCACAGCCCGGAGCCGACCACGAACAGCCCCAGCGCCGCCAGGTACGCCCGTTTCGCGCCAAACCGGTCCGCTGCCCAACCGGATAGCGGGATCACGGTGGCCAGCGCCAGCGTGTATCCGGTCATCGTCCATGCGGCGTTTGCGTAGCTGGTCGCGAACCGCTCGCCGAACGTGTCCAGCGCGACAGCCACCACGGTGATGTCGACGATCGACATGATCGCGCCGAGGACCACCACGCCAGCAACCTTGAGCACACCGCTGTCGAGCGCGCCGGACCCGCTGGACCCACC
>WQZC01000120.1 GCA_009780925.1 Actinomycetes bacterium
GCGGGGACTACCTGGTGCTGGACGTGGACGGCCGGGAGCGGCTGGTGCCGTTCGTCGCCGCCGTGGTGCCGAGCGTGGACATCGCGGCGGGCACCGTCACGATCGACCCGCCGGAGGGGTTGTTCGAGCTTTGACCAGCCCGCTTGGTGAGGATCGACCGGAGCGAGAGAACCGGCCGGCGGAAAATGGGCGGCCGGAAGAAGACGGGCAGCAAGAGGCATCGGCCGGGGCTGATGGCCGGTCGGACGATTGGCCGCGGGAATGGCCGCAGCTGAGGATCGACGTTGTGACGATCTTTCCCGAGTATCTGGCTCCGTTGCGGCAGTCGTTGCTGGGCAGGGCGATCGAGCGTGGCCAAGTGGGTTTGCGGGTGCGCGATCTGCGCGAGTGGACCGACGATGTCCACCGCAGCGTCGACGACGCGCCCTACGGCGGCGGTCCGGGAATGGTGATGCGCCCAGAGCCGTGGGGGCGCGCGCTGGACGAGATCGCCCCGCCCGGGGCGCCGACGCGGCCCCGGCTGATCATCCCCACCCCGGCGGGCCGCCCGTTCACCCAGGCCGACGCCGCCCGACTGGCCGGCGAGCGGTGGCTGATGTTCGCCTGCGGGCGCTACGAGGGCATCGACGCCCGGGTCGGCGAGTACGCCGCGCGATGGCTCGACGTCGAGGAGGTCAGTGTCGGCGACTATGTGCTGGCCGGCGGCGAGGTCGCCGTGCTGGTGATTGTCGAGGCGGTGACCCGGCTGCTGCCCGGAGTGCTCGGCAACGCCGAGTCGGCCGCGCAGGACTCGTTCAGTGACGGGCTGCTCGAAGCTCCCGGCTACACGCGGCCCGCCGAGTGGCGCGGCCTGGCGGTGCCGCCGGTGCTGCTGTCCGGCGACCACGCCCAGATCGCGCGCTGGCGGGCCGAGCAGTCCCAGTCGCGCACCGCCACCCGGCGCCCCGAACTCCTCGACCCGTGATCGCGCCAGCGGTGCGGTCGTGGCCCTGGCGAGCAGTCCGACCGGAGCCAGACGAGCGGCGCGGTGGTGGCGCCGGCGAGCGGCGCGACTGTGGCCGGGCGGGTGGTCAGTTCGGCCCGGATTCGTCGTCTGGGGCACTCATATGGCACCATTGAGAGGTTGTCCCGCGATGAGGCGACCACTCATGTGCCCCGTCGAATATTGCCGTGCGCGCTGAGTAGGGCGAGCCAGAAGAAGGAAGCGAAGCCGAGATGAACACCCTCGACGCGTTGGATGCCGAATCGATGCGCGCGGACGTGCCAGATTTCCGTCCGGGTGACACCCTCAAAGTCCACGTGCGGGTCGTCGAGGGTAGCCGCTCCCGCGTGCAGATCTTCCAGGGCGCGGTGATCCGCCGGCAGGGCGGCGGCCTGCAGGAGACCTTCACCGTCCGCAAGATCAGCTTCGGCGTCGGGGTGGAGCGCACCTTCCCAGTGCACTCGCCGGTCATCGACAAGATCGAGGTCGTGACGCGCGGCGACGTCCGCCGGGCCAAGCTGTACTACCTGCGTGACCTGCGCGGCAAGGCCGCCAAGATCAAGGAGAAGCGGGAATCGCTGGCGCGCTAGCCGGCGAAGAATCCCGGATGGCGGGCGAGGAGGCAGTGGCGGCTCCCGCCGCTGCTGTGCCGGTCGCCGATGACGCGGATCCCGCCGAACCAGCTCCGGCAGCGGGGGAAACCCCCGAGCCGGTGACCGCGCCGGAGCCCTCGGCCGAGGGCACCGAGAGCGACGAGGGCAGGGGTCCGGCCGCGAGGCCGCGCGGGGCGCACCGCAAGGGAAGCGCGAAACGGACCAAGGCGCCGTGGTGGGAGCTACCGGTGCTGGTGGTGGTGGCCATCGCCATCGCCGTGCTGACCAAGACTTTCCTGATCCAGCCGTTCTACATCCCGTCGCAGTCGATGGAGCCGACGCTGCACGGCTGCCCGGGCTGCTCCGGGGACCGCATCCTGGTCAACAAGCCGATCTACCACCTGCGCGCCCCACATCCCGGTGACATCATCGTCTTCCGCGCCCCCACCGACGAGTGGTTCAACGAGCCCACCCCGGCCGCGCCGAGCAACCCGATCCTGCGGGGCCTGCGCTGGGCTGGGCAGGCGATCGGGGTGATCCCGCCGAACGAGCACGACCTGGTCAAGCGCGTCATCGCGGTCGGCGGGCAGACGGTGCGCGGCCTGGCCGACGGCACCATCGAGGTGAGCGAGAACGGCGCGGCGGGGCCGTGGCATCCGCTCGACGAGCCGTACGTGCACAATCCGCTGCGCGGGTCGGCGGCGGTGTTCGGCCCGGTGACAATCCCGAAGGGCCGGCTGTGGGTCATGGGGGACAACCGCGCCAACTCGGAGGACTCGCGCTACCACTACACGCAAAACCCCGACTACGCCGGCGACGCGGTGGCCAGCACGGTGCCGGTGAGCGACGTCATCGGCAAGGCGGCGCTCATCGCTTGGCCGCCGTCGCGCTGGACCACCCTGGGCACCCCGGCCACCTTCAAACACGAGTTCGCGGCCGCTGCGGCGGCACTGCCGATGGCCGCTCCGACGGTGGCCGGAGTCGGGGTCGTGGCGCCGATCGGGCTGATGCGACGTCGTCGCCGCCGTCGCGCCTGGGCCGAGCGCGGCTGACGCGTGGTCACCATGGTCGCGTCAGCCTCCGCGCTACCGGTGGCGTTCCCGCTTTCCCGGGTCGTCGTGCGCCGTGACGCGGGACGCGGCGCCTACGAGGACGCCCTGGGCCGAGCCGGCTTCGACCGGATCGCGGGCGTCGATGAGGCCGGGCGAGGCGCCTGCGCGGGTCCCCTGGTTGTCGCGGCCGCGATCCTGCCCCCCGGGCGGGCCGGTCGAATCGACGGACTGGCCGACTCCAAGGCGCTCACCGCGCTGGCCAGGCGACGCGTCTACGACCGAGTGACCGCGGTGGCCGTGGCCTGCGCGGTGATCGTGATCCCGGCTGCCGAGATCGACGCGTTCGGGCTGCACGTCGCCAACGTGGCGGGTATGCGTCGCGCGCTCGCCGCGCTTCGGCCGGGCCCGCAATACGCGCTCACCGATGGGTTCCCGGTGCCGGGCCTGGGGGTGCCGACCACCGCTGTGTGGAAGGGGGACGCCGTGGTGGCCTGTGTGGCAGCCGCTTCGGTCCTAGCCAAAGTGACCCGGGACCGGCTCATGGTGGCCGTGGACGAGCGGTTCCCCCAGTACGCGTTCGCGCGGCACAAGGGCTATGTCACCGCGGAGCACCAGGAAGCGCTCCGGCGGCACGGACCGTGCGCGGAACACAGGGTCTCGTATGCGAATGTGCGCCGTGCGTGCGAGTTTCGCGAGGAAACGTGCGGAGTGAGTGGTTTTGGTAACAGCGCGATTGGGTCCGATGTGCGCTGGTGCCCGTCGGGGGCTAACAATGGAGTGGGCGCGCCGGGGTCACCCGGGCGGAACACGGTCGGCGACGACCCGAACGAGTGCGGAGTCGGAGCAGTGAGCGTCGAAGACGACAGCGAGCGAGGATCGCAGGCGCCTCGCGCCGAGGACCGGAACGAGCGCGGAGTCGAGCAGTGAGCATAGAGGATCTCGAGAACTACGAGACCGAGATGGAGCTTCAGCTCTATCGCGAGTACAAGGACATCGTCGCCCAGTTCAGTTATGTGGTGGAGACCGAGCGGCGCTTCTACTTGACCAACGAGGTCGAGGTGGTCCCGCGCGGCTCCGCCGGCGATGTGTATTTCGAGATAACGATGCGCGACGCCTGGGTGTGGGACATGTATCGCCCGGCACGGTTCGTCAAGACGGTTCGGGTGCTGACTTTCAAGGACGTCAACGTGGAGGAGCTGGACACTCCCGATCTGGAGCTGCCCAAGACTGGCTTCGCCGACTGAGGCTGGCGGGCCGCCGCGTTCGCGCGTGTGTGCGACACAGCTGTGGACCGGGAACGGGTTGGTCCACAGATCGCTCAGCCCTGGTGACTGGTGGGCGGCGAGGCGGCATCGTCGAGGCATGAGAGCCAAGGATGCCGTGGGCCGGTACGGCGAAGACGTCGCGGCCCGCCACCTCGCCGACGCTGGGCTGACAATTCTCGCGCGCAACTGGCGATGCGCTGACGGGGAGCTGGACATCGTCGCCCGGGACGGCCCGGCACTGGTGTTCTGCGAGGTGAAGACCCGCCGGTCTGTCGCGTTCGGGGATCCGAGCGAGGCGGTGGGCGCGGTCAAGGCGGCCCGGTTGCGGCGGCTCGCGTTGCGCTGGCTGATCGAGCAGCGGGCGGTTGGGCGGTCGGCCGGCGCCGATGAGGCGGTTGGCTGGGCGGCGGCGGGCGTGAGCGGATGCGGCGCGGTCGCGGCGGGGGCAGGCGAGGCGGGGGTCCCGGCGTTCTGGTCCGAGCTTCGCTTCGACGTGGTGTCGGTGCTGTGCCCGGCGCGCGGCGCGGCGCAGGTGAGCCATCTGCGCCAGGCGTTCTGATGACCGTCGCGCGCACGTTGGCGGTGAGCCTGATCGGCGTCACCGGGCAGTTGGTCGAGGTGGAGGCGGATCTGTCCGCCGGGCTGCCCGGGTTGTCGTTCACCGGCCGGGCGGACGCCTCAGTGGTGGAGGCGCGCGACCGGATCCGGTCGGCGGTGCTCAATTCCGGGCTGAGCTGGCCGAACCGGCGCATCACGGTGGCGCTGCTTCCGGCCGATATGCGCAAGGTGGGCGCGCGGTTCGATCTGGCGCTCGCGGTCGCGGTGCTCGCTGCCGCGCGGGTGCTGCCGAGCGAGGTGATCGCGGCGACGGTGTGGATCGCGGAGCTGGGGCTGGACGGTCGGTTGCGTCCGGTGCGTGGCGTGCTGCCGGCAGTGCTGGCGGCGCGGCGCGCCGGCGTGGCCCAGGTGGTGGTGGCCGATGGCAACGCGGCCGAGGCCGCGCTGGTCAGCGGGGTCGAGGTGCGCGCCGCGGGGGATCTGGCCGAGGTGATCGGCTGGCTGCGCGGGGAGGCGCCCAGCCCGCCGCGCGCCGCGCCCGCCGAGCCGGACGCCGCGCCGGCCCCGAGCGCGGACCTGGCTGATGTCGCCGGGCAGGGCGCCGCCAAACGGGCGTTGGAGATCGCCGCCGCTGGAGCCCATCACCTGTATCTGATCGGCGAGCCGGGGGCTGGCAAGACCATGCTCGCCGAACGGCTGCCCGCGCTGCTGCCGCCGCTCGAGGACGACGCCGCGCTCGAGGTGACCGCCGTGCACTCGGTCGCCGGGGCGTTGGTGCCCGGGGCCGGTCTGCTGCGCCGGCCGCCGTTCCAAGCGCCCCATCACACCGCGTCGGTGGCGGCGCTGGTCGGCGGAGGCTCCGGGTTGGCCCGGCCTGGCGCGATCTCGCTCGCCCATCGCGGGGTGCTGTTCCTGGACGAGGCGCCCGAGTTCGCTCAGTCGGCCATCGACGGGCTGCGCCAACCGTTGGAGAGCGGGCAGGTCGTGTTGCACCGGGGCGGGGGCGCGGTCAGCTATCCGGCGCGCTTCCTACTGGTCGCGGCGGCGAACCCCTGTCCCTGCGGGCGGCGGCGGCGCGACTGCGAGTGCACCCCGAACGCCAAGCGCCGATACCGGCAACGGGTGTCCGGGCCGGTCCTGGACCGCATCGATCTGCACGTGTTCGTCGACCCGGTGCCGCACCTGGACTTGCTCACCGATCAACCCAGCTGCGAGCGCAGCGCCGAGGTGGCGGCGCGGGTGGCGCGGGCCCGGAGCGCGGCCGCGGCCCGCTGGCGCGAGCTGGGCTGCCGAACCAATGCCGACGTGCCGGGCACGGTGCTGCGCCGCGCGCCCTGGCGGCTGCCGCGAACGGCGCTCGCCGAGGCCGAGCGGCACCTGCGGTCCGGGCAGCTCTCGGCGCGGGGCTTCGACCGGGTGCTGCGGTTGGCCTGGACGGTGGCGGATCTGGCCGGACGGACCATCCCGGACGCCGGGGATGTGGCTGAGGCGGTGTACTTCCGCACCGGGCGGGTGAGTTCGTGGGCGGCGTGAACGGCTTCGGCGCCGAGCCGGGCGTCGTCGTGGGCGGCGCGAGCGGCGGCAACGATGGGCCGGGAGCCCTCGTGGGTTGCGCGAGCGGCGGCAGCGCTGGGCCGAGCGGGCCAAGGCGCGGTGACGCCGCGACCGGTGCGGCTGGTCCTGGTGCGGCGCAGTCCGGTCCGGGCGCGGCGCAGTCCGGTGAAACCGGGGTCAGCGAGGAGGTGTTGCTGGCCCGGGCGTACCTGAGCCGGGTCGCCGAGCCGGGGAACATCGCGGTGTGGGCGTGGGTCGGGGCGCGTGGCCCAGTCGACGCCGCCGCGTCGATCCAGGCGGGCCAGGTGCCTGCGACGGTGGCCTCGGCGACCGCCGCGCGTGCCGCGACCGCCGACCCCTGGGGTGATCTCGATGCCGCCGCTCGACACGGGATCCGACTGCTCACCCCGGAATCCGCGGGCTGGCCGCACCTGGCGCTCGCCGCCCTGGGCTCCGCCGGTCGGACCAGGCTGGCCGGATACCGCGCGGGCGACCGGGCGCATCGGCCCAGCGGCGAGCCGATCCCGCCGCTCGCGCTCTGGGTGCGCGGAGAGCTGGACCTGGGGGAGGTGACGGTGCGGTCGGCGGCGCTGGTCGGGGCGCGGTCGGCCACCGCGTATGGCGAGCAGGTGGCCGCCGAGTTCGGCTACGGTCTGGCGAGCCAGGGCGTCACGATCGTCTCCGGCGGCGCGTACGGCATCGATGTGGCCTCGCACCGTGGCGCGCTGGCAGCCGGCGGGGTCGCCGTGCTCGTCTCCGCTGGCGGGTTGGACCGGCCCTACCCGGCGGGCCATGCCCGGCTGTTCGAGCAGGTCGCCAGCTCGGGGGTGCTGGTCTCGGAGAGCCCGCCCGGCGCCGCCCCGCAGCGGCACCGGTTTCTCAGCCGTAACCGGCTCATCGCCGCCCTCGGCGGGGGCACCGTGGTGATCGAGGCCGGGGTCCGCTCGGGTGCGTTGAACACCGCCCGCCACGCCCGCGAGCTGGGTCGGGTGGTGATGGCGGTTCCCGGGCCGGTCACCTCTGAGCTGTCGGTCGGCTGCCACCGGCTGCTGCGTGAGGGAGCGGAGCCGGCGCTGCTGGTCACCTGCGTCGATGACATCCTCGCCGTGGTCGGCTCGATCGGGGAGGGCCTGCCGGCGCTCGCCGAGCCCATCTCGCCATCGACGCCGGCGGCGCGCCTGATCGATTCACTTGATCGGCTCGATCCGACCGCCCGGCTGGTCTTCGACGGCCTGCCGGCGCGCGGCGCGGTGCGCGAGGACGAGCTGGCGCTGCGCTGCGGCGTCGCCCCGCTGGAGGTGATTCGGGCGCTGCCCGCGCTGCGCCTCGCCGGCCTGGTGGAGGGCGGAGACGACGGGTTCCGCATCTCGGCTTGGGCCAGGGCGGGAGTGGCGCGGCGAGGGCCGACCCCACCGGCGGCCCACTGATTCTGGCCCGCGTGGTGGCGCGGTGGCTCCAGCCCGCAGGCAGGCGCGGTGGTGCCGTGGCTCCGGCCAGATTGGCGGGCGGCGGTCCGATTCCGCTGCGCGTGGGCGAGGCGGTCCACAGGTTGGGCCGGTCTTGCCCACCTGTCCCGCGTGGCGGCTTGACCGAGCCGGCGATCCCCAGCACGGTCAATGCGTGGTCGCCGACCGAGTCAGCCGCGCGCCGCAGCCGCGCCCCGGCCCGCCCGTGCGCGGGCGGGCGGCGCTGCCCGTCGAGCTGGTGGACGCGCGCGCTGACTTCCTACGACACCTGCGGTTGGAACTGGACCGCTCCGCGCACACCGCGCGCGCCTACGACAACGACATCACCTCGTTGTTCGAGCACCTGGTCGCGAGCGGTGGGAGCGCGCTGGCCGATCTGAATCTCGGGGTGCTGCGTGGATGGCTGGCGCGGCTGCGCGCCGAAGGGGCGGCGCGCAGCACGCTCGCCCGCCGCTCGGCCGGCGCGCGCACCTTCACCGCGTGGGCGCATGCCATCGGTCGAATGGACACCGATCCGGGCCTGCTGCTCGCCAGCGCCCGCCCGCGCCGCGCCCTGCCGCCGGTGCTCGCGGTGGACGAAGCCATCCGGCTGCTGGAACCGCCCGCGCC
>WQZC01000121.1 GCA_009780925.1 Actinomycetes bacterium
GATCCGGCCGTCGGCGACCAGCAGGACGCCATCTTCCAGAATCGGCCCGCGCACGGGCACCACCCGGGCGCCGACCACCGCGACAGGCTGCACGATGGCCAAGTCTGCCCCGGGGGCGCGGGGTCGCGCATCGTCGAGAACGCGCGCCGCGATCGCGCGGCGTTGTGCGCCGCCACAGTGCGCCGGCCCCGGCCCGGCTGCGACACTGGCGCACGTGCCGGAGCTCATCGACCGCTGGCTCGGGGCGCAACTCGCCACCGTGCCCGACTACCACGAATTCCCCGGCGTGGACGCGACCGCCGCCGCGTTCGCCGAGATCGCCGCGGCGCACCCGCGGGTGGCCCGGCTCGCCCGGGTCGGCACCTCACGGCTCGGCGAGCCGATCGAGTCGCTGGTCGTCGGCGACGGCGCCCGGCACGCCATCGTGTTCGCCTTCCCGCACCCGAACGAGCCGATCGGCGGGCTCACCGCGACGCACCTGGCGCGCCAGCTGTGCGCCGACGCCGCGCTGTGCGGCTCATTCGACCTCACCTGGCACGTCATCGGTTGCGCCGACCCGGACGGCGCGCGGCTGAACGAGGGGTGGTTCGGCGGTCCGTTCACCCGCACCCACTACGCGCGCAACTTCTACCGCCCGGCCGGGGACGAGCAGATCGAGTGGACGTTCCCGTTCCAGCACAAAACCGCCTACTTCGACGCGGTGCTGCCGGAGACGGCGGCGCTGGTGCGCCTCATCGACCGTCTCCGGCCGGCGTTCATGTGCTCGCTGCACAACTCCGAACTGGGCGGCGCCTACTACTATCTGTCGCGCCCGCTGGCCGAGCTGTACCCGGTGCTGCAGGCGATCCCCACCGCGCTGGGGGTGCCGCTGCACCGGGGCGAGGCGGAGGGCCCGTCGATCAAGACCCTGGCCGCCGGCGTTTTCGCCGAGATGCGCGCGGACGAGATCTACGACTACCAGGAGAGCCTCGGCCAGGACATGAGCGCCTTCCGGTCCGGGGCGTCCAGCTCGGAGTACGCCTCCCGGTACGGCACCGTGACGCTGATCGGCGAGCTGCCGTACTGGACCGACGCGGCCGCAGACGACACCTCGCCGGCCCCGATCAGCCACGCCCAGGCCTTGCGCGACCAAGCCGACGGGCTGGCCGACTTCCTCGACGTCGCCGGCGCGGCGCTGGCCGCCACGCGCGCGGACCTGCGCGTCGGCACCCCGTTCGCCTCCCCGTTCACCCGCGCCGCCAGCTACTTCATCGACGCGCTGGCCGACCTGCCGGCGGCCAACCGGCGGCGCGCCGACGCCCCGGAGGCGCAGCGCCCGGCGACGGTGGCCGAGGCCGCCTCCTGCGCCGACGTGGTGCACAGCTTCCGGCTGCGCTACGGCGGCATGCTGCTGCGCGCGTTGGACGGCGAGCTCGCGGTCGGCCGGGGCACGCCGGCGATCCGCGCGCAACACGCCCGGCTGGCCGCCGTGTTCGACGACTGGTGCGCGGCTGCGGCGGCGGTGACCCCGGCCGAGCCGCTGCCGATCCGCTCGCTGGTCGCCACCCAGTACGCGGCGCTGCTGGCCACCGCGCGCCAGGTCGCGGGGCGCGAGGCAGCCGGCCGGTGAGCGAGCAGCCCGAGCCCCGGCCGGTCAGCGCGCGGATCGAGCGGCTGCGCGGCGAGCTCGCCGCCGGGTCGTCGGGCGCGGTGGGCGCGGTGGGCGCGGTGGGCGCGGTGGGCACGGTGGACGCCACCGACGCGGTGGCGCGGTTCTGGGCCGAGCTGGCCGCCGGTGGGGCGCCGATCGTCGAGCCGGTGGCGGACGCGCCGGACCAGCGGTTGGTCACCTTCGTCTGGCGCGACGAGGCGGGCGCGGCAGGCTCCACGGCCGCCTCGGCGGACCCGGCCGACCCGGGTTCCCCGTCCTCGATCGCCCCGGCCGCTGCCTCCTCGGCGGACCCGGGTTCCCCGTCCTCGGCCGGCCCGGCATCGCCGGCCGCCCCGGACTCGCCAGCCTCCGCCTTGGACCCGCGGGCCTCCGACCCGGCCGCCGCTGCCCCAGCGACGCGCAACGTGGTCGTCTTCGGCGGGCCGGCGCTGTGGTGGGACCTACCGGCCAACGCCTTCGACCACCTGGCCGGCACCGACGTGTGGTACCGCACCTACCAGGTTCGCTCGGACATGCGCGGGCGGTACGTCATCTCCCCGAACGACCCGATGACGCCGCTGCCGCGCGAGGGAACCGCCGAGGTGGCCGAGCGCGAGGCCACCTTCCGCGCGGACCCGTTCAACCCGAAAACCCTCGTCTTCCCGCGCGTCGCCGACGACCCGGTGTCGGTGGAGCGGCGCTTCTCGGTGCTGGAGCTGCCGGACGCGCCGGCCCAGCCGTGGGCGGCGGCCCGCCCCGACGCCCCGGCCGGCGCGCTGGTGTGCGAACGGTTCACCAGCGAGCTGCTGGGCAACACCCGTCGGGTGTGGGTGCACACCCCGGCCGGTTACGAGCGCGGCGATGACTGCGGCCCGGCTGGCGGGGCGGCCGACGGCCGGGCCGACGGTGCGGTTGGCGGGGCGGCCGACGGTGCGGCCTGCGGTGGCGAGGAGCGGTATGGCTTGGCGGTGCTGCTGGACGGACGGATCTGGGCCGAGGTGCTGCCGATCGCGCCCACCCTGGACAACCTCGCGCGGGCCGGGCGGATCCCGCCGATCGTCACCGTGCTGGTCGACACGCTCGACTTCGCCACCCGGGAGCGCGAGCTGGTCGGCAACGAGGACTTCCCGCGCATGCTCGTCGACGAGCTGCTGCCCTGGGTGCGCGCCCGGTGGCGCATCACCGACGACCCGGCCCGCGCGCTGATCCAGGGGCAGAGCTACGGCGGGCTGGCGGCGGCGCTGATCGCGCTGCGCGCCACGGAGGCGTTCGGCAACGCGAGCCTGCACTCCCCGTCGCTGTGGTGGTCGTGCCCCGGCGCGCCGGCGGACCAGGCGGAATGGATGGCGCACCAGCACGCGGTGGCGCCGGCGTCATCGGTGCGGTTCTACCTGGAAGTCGGACTGCAGGAGGGCGAGTGGATGGTGCCCACCGCCCGGCATCTGCGCGACGTCCTGCTGGCGAAGGGAAATCAGATGCGTTACCGCGAGTACAACGGCGGCCACGACGCGAACTGCTGGCGCGGCGGCATCGCCGACGCGCTGGTCTGGCTCACCCAGGATTGGGGGCGGGTGCGATGACGGTTCCGACGCGGCGACGGTTCGCGGTGGTCGGCGCCCGGGTGCTGCCGGTGTGCGGGCCGCCGCTGAACGATGGGGTGTTGGTGGTCGCCGACGGGCGGATCGAGTCGGTGGGGGAGCGCGTGCCCGAGGGCGTGCCGCGCGTGGACGCCGCTGGCTGCTGGCTGGTCCCCGGCATGATCGACGCGCACGCCGCGGTCGGGATCGTCGAGGAGGGCATCGGCTGGGCCGGCGACGACGCCCGCGAGTACGGGGCGGACGCCGGGCTGCGCGCCTCGGACGCGATCAACCCGGCCGACCTGGGGTTGCGCGACGCGATCGCCGGCGGGGTGCTGGCCGCCGACGTCAGCCCGTCGGTCGCGAGCCCGATCGGTGGTCAGTGCGTGACCATCCGCTGCGCCTGCCCTGGCGGGGATGGCCCCGGTGGCGCGGGTCCCGGACGCCCGGCCGTCGGGGTGACCATAAGCGAGCTGGTGCTGCGCGACCCGAGCGGCGTCCGCGCGGCGTTGGGGGAGCGGGTCAAGCGCACCGACGGCGAGTTCCCGATCACCCGGATGGGCGCGGCGTCGGTGATCCGCGCCGCGCTCACCGCCGGCCGCGACCGGCTGGACCGTGACCGCTTCGACCGCGACCGTCTGGATGGCGGCGGCGAGCCGGCCAGCAGCGCGCCGGCCACCGAGGAATTGGCCGCGTTGGGCCGGGTGTTGCGCCGGGAGATCCCGTTGCGGGCGCACGCGCACCGCGCCGACGACATCGCCACCGCGATGCGCATCGCCGACGAGTTCGGGGCGCGGCTGGTGATCGACCGGGGCACCGAGGCGCACCTGGTCGCCGACCGGCTGGCCGAGCGGGACGTGCCGGTGGTGCTCGGGCCGCTGGTGGTGGACCGGCGCGGGGTGGAGCAGCGGGGCCGCACCTTGCGCGCGGCGGCCCGGTTGGCGGCGGCCGGGGTGCGGCTGGCGTTCACCACGGGGGCCGGCACCATCCCGGTCGAGCTGTTGGCCCACCAGGCGTGCTTCGCGGTGCGTGAGGGGCTGGACCCGGCGACCGCGGTGGCCGCGTTGACGTTGGAGCCGGCGCGGATCCTCGGTGTGGACGATCGGTTGGGCTCACTGGAGCCGGGCAAGCTGGCCGACTTCTGCCTGTGGGACGGCGACCCGCTCGACCCGCGCCGCCGGGTCCTGGCCGCCTACATCGGCGGAGAACTCACCTACCAATACGGCTGAGCGTCGCTCTCCAATTCGGCTGAGCGCCGCTCTCCAATACGGCTGAGCGCCGCTCTCAGTCGCCGCGATTGCCGTCGTCGCCAACTTCGGGTCGCCTGGGGTTCCGTGCGGCGGTCTTCGCCAACGTCGGTTCCCCGCTGGATCAGGGACGCCGACGGATCACGGCGCGGCACAGGAATCTGATCTGTGGCTGCGCTCCTGACCACCCTGTACAGTTGATGCAGCTGTTCGTAACGGAGTCACTTGGAGGTGTTTCGTGAGCGCCACCCTGACCGAGGACGCGGAAGCGCTGCACCAGGCGCTCGAGGCCGGCGGTGACCAGGTGAACGTTTCGCTGTCGCGGGAGACCGCCGAAATGTTGTCCCGGGTGGTTGACGCGCAGGCAAAAGGCCATGAGGTCGTGCTGACTCATGGCCTGCGGGAAGTCTCGCCCGCCGAGGCTGCGTTGATGCTGGGCATGTCCCGCCCCCAGGTCCGCAAGGTGATGGATCGGGGTGAGCTGCCGTTCCGCATGGTTGGCGCGCACCATCGGATCGCCGTCGAAGACGTGCAGACCTTCCTGGCTGCCGAGCGCAAGCGCCGCAAGGCGGCGTTGGCCCGCTTTTTCGCCCTGGAAAACGAACTCGGGATAACCGACTGATGGATCCGGTCACCACGCGACCCGTTCCGATCCAGGTCGTCCTGGCAGACTCCAACGTTCTGTATTCACGCGCGCTGCGCGACTACTTGCTCTGTGCGGCCGAGATGGAGGTCGTGGGCGTCAACTGGAGTCAGGAGATCCTCGACGAAGTGACCGAGCATCTGGTCGTCAACCTGCCCAGCTTCACCGAGGAATCTGCCAAAGCTCTCACCAGCGCGCTCGCTGACACCTTCCCCAGAGCCATCGTCAATCCGTCGGCCGCCGACTACGCCCGACTGGCCGACATCGCGTTGCCCGACGGCGACGATCGGCACGTCATCGCGGCGGCGTTGGCGGCCGATGCCAAGATCGTCTGCACTGGCAACGTCCGGCACTTCCCAGCCGCCGTGATGGCCCAGTTGGGCATCGTGGTCATGACTCCTGATGAGCTGTTCACGCAACTGATCTACACCCACCTGCCGCAGATGGTGGCGGCACACCGTGCGGCAGTCGCCGCGTTCCACCGAGCCACCGACGAATCCACCCTCACCGCGCTACGCCGAGCCGGGGCAACCAAGACCGCCGACCTGATGACCGCAGCCCTCGGCCTCACCGACAACTGAGCACCTGGCACGGGCCGCCTGGCGCGGGCCACTATCGTGTGTCGCCGCCAATCTGGTGGTCGACTCGTCGAAGCGAACAAACCAGTCGGAGACTAGCCTGATGGCATGAACATGACGGTCGGCGCCTATGAAGCGAAGACGAAGTTCTCCGCACTGCTTGACGCGGTGGCAACGGGACGAACCGTGACGATCTTGCGACATGGGACGCCAGTGGCGCGGCTCACTCCGGTGGCGAACGCTCTCGATGGGGACGCCGATGCCGTCGTCGAACAGTTCCGGAAAGCGCGCAAGGGAAGCAGGCTCGATGGGCTCAGCATCCGGGAACTGATCGACGAGGGCCGTCGATGATCGTCGTGGATGCCAGCATGGCGCTGGCCTGGTGTTTTGAGGATGAGGCCACCGACGACACCGACCGTGTTTTGGCTCGGGTGCGCCAGGAGGGCGGGACCGCCCCGGTGCTGTGGCGCTACGAGGTCGGCAACGCGCTGCTCAGCGCTCGTCGCCGCGACCGCGTCACCGACGCGCAGCTGCAACGGCTGACGACGCTGCTGGCCGCGCTACCGGTGGCACTCGACCTGGATGTGCCGAGTGCCACCGACTTGATATCGGCCGCCCAGCGGCACGAGCTCACGGCCTACGACGTGGCCTATCTGCTTGTGGCTCAGCGTCAGGGCCTGCCATTGGCGACGATGGATAAACAATTGGCGGTCGCCGCCATCGCCGCCGGGGTGACTGTGCTGCCGTCCGTTGACTAAGGCCGAAGTTGCGTTCGACCCCGGACGGGTTTCAGCCGACCGGGCCGACCAGGCCGACCAGCCCCGACCAGGGCGGTGCCGGCACCCGCTTCAACGATCGCGATTTCCGCGTGGCCAGGGCGCGTCACCGCGATGCGTTCGAGCCGGCCAACCGCCCGCAATGGACGATCCGGCCGCGGCGCCGATAGCCTTGGGGAGGTGAGCACCGAGCAGGGCGCGGGTCGGGTCGCGGGTCCGGTCGTCGCAGGTATTGGCTCCCGCTTCATCTTCTGGTGCGCGCTCGCGCTCGCGGTGGTCGGGTTGTTGGCGGCCTGCGCGGTGCGTCCGCCGGGCGGCACCGCTCAGCCCGCGCCCACCGGGACCGCAGCGGAGGCCTCCACCGGGACGCCGCCGGCGGCAGGGGCGACGGCGCCAACCACGACGTCGGCCGCAGCGGCGGCCACGACGCCGACAACAGTGGCGAAGCCGAAGCCGCGCACCGTCACCATCCTCGGGTCCGGGGACGTGCTTATTCACCCCGAGCTGTGGGAGCAGGCGCAGGCGGACGCGAAGTCCGAAGGCGAGTCCGGGATCGACTTCGGCCCGATGTACGCCTCGATCGCGCCGGATGTGCGGCGCGCGCAGGTCGCGATCTGCGAGATGGAATCGCCGCTCGCGCCCCCGGACGGCCCCTTCACCGGCTGGCCCAATTTCAGCTCGCCGCCGCAGGTGCTCACCGCATTGACTGCGGTTGGCTACAACGTGTGCACCACCGCGTCCAACCACAGCATCGATGAGGGATACGAAGGCGTGGTCCGAACCCTTGGCGAGCTCGACGCGGCTGGGATCAAGCACACCGGGTCGGCGCGGTCCGCCAAGGAGGCCGCGACACCGTTGATGGTGACGACCGAATCCGGGGTCAAGGTGGCCATGCTGGCCTACTCGTTCGGGTTCAACGGCAACCAGCTGCCCGCCGATCAACCGTGGCTGGCCAACGAAACAGATGTGCCGACGATTCTGGCGGCGGCCCATCGCGCCAAGAAGGCCGGCGCGGACATCGTTGTGCTGTCCATGCACTGGGGTATCGAATACGAGCACGACGCGACCGCGGAACAGCAGGACGAAGCCAATGCCTTGTTGGCGTCGCCGGACATCGATCTGATCCTGGGCGACCACACCCATGTCGTGCAGCCGGCGCAAAAGATAAACGGCAAGTGGGTGTTCTACGGCATGGGCAACCAGATCAGCCGGCACGCGGACCCCATCCCCGAGGGGCGCCAGGGGATCATGCCGATGGTGACCTTCACCGAGACCGCGTCGGGCAAGTTCAAAGTCAGCGACGCCGAGGCGATCGCGACCTGGATGCAGGACACCCCGGCGCTGCGCTTGATCGACATCCATCTAGCTCTTGCCGACCCGGCGACGTCCCCGGCGAAACGCGCCGAATTCCAAACCGCGCACGACGCGATCGTGAAATATCTGGACGGCTACGGCGCGACCGCCCACGGCCTGCGGGTGATCTAGCCGCAGGCCGTGGGCGGTCGCGCTACTTCTTCGCTTTCTTCGGGCGCACGTCGATGGCCAGGCTGATGGCGAAGAAGACCACGATCATGACCCCGCCGAGAATGGTCAGCCCATGGTCGCCGAACAGCTTCGCCTTCAGC
>WQZC01000122.1 GCA_009780925.1 Actinomycetes bacterium
CACCAGCGAGCCCCGCACCAGCCCGTGCGCCCCCAACTCGGCCAGCCACTGAGCGTCCGAGACGTCGGACTTGCGGCCAGGCATCGCGCGCACCTGGTGGGCGTTGGTCAACAGCAACTCGAAACCGGCGTCTTCCAGCAGGAAATAGAACTGTTTCCAATACGCCCCCGTGGCCTCCATCACCACACAGCTGACTTGCTGGTCTGTGAGCCAGTCCCGCAGCGCCAGCACGTCCTTGGTCATCGCGCCGAACGTGCGCACCTCGACCCGCGCCTTGCCCGGACCAGCGATCCTGACACACACTTTCGCGTCCCGTTTCGAAATGTCGATCCCCGCGCAGCGCGGATGGACCACTTCCATGCCCTAGCCTCCCTTCGCTCCTGCCGGCCCGGAGAGGACAGGGAAAAGATCGGAGTCTCGTCCACGTGCTCACAGCAACAATCCACGGTTCCCGTGGAAGCCCTCCACCACCAAGCTCAGACCCGGGGTCACAGCCACCAGAGGCAGACCGGGGGCGTCCGGGCAGACCCAACCATCATCACACCCAACCCGACACGACCGCCAATCTTCCCCACCCACCGCAGGGCCCCGGCCCGTCAACAGCTCAGACAAAGGATGACGACTCCACCAGCGGTGTTGGCGAACGCCGAGACGGTCTCCCACACGGACCTCGGGACCCCGCCCACACCCGCCTTCACTTCTACATGTGTCAGATCGGTGCGGGCCGCTCTGACACGGGGTATCAGCTCGGTGAGCGGTCCAACCGAGGTATCGAAACCTCCTGGTCCGGATCCAGTGGTCATGCTGCAACTCCCAACGTCCGCACCCGTCATACCCGATCATTACCGCATCATCACCATCATGATGGCCAACAAGGTGATGAAGCGGCGGTCACAGCTCGATCGCGGCGGGCGTTAGGGCGGGCAGGAGACGCAAGGTGTCGTTGACGCCGGGTGTACTCCCCGCTTGACGGCCCGCCGCCAGATCGTGTTCCGGTGCACCTGGTACTCGGCGGCGAGCATCTTGACGCGGCGAGATCGTTCTGAGCAACACTGCCAACCCGAAGCACGACAACCCGCTCACCACTTCGGCGCCATCGCTGACGCTAGAACAGCTCGTACAGATCGTCACCTCGACGCGGTGGTAGCGCTAGAAATCACCGCCGTGTTGCCGGCGGCCGCAGCGGCCGCGAGCCTTGGTCGCGGCAGCCCGGCATGCGCGCCGCCATCGCAGGCGCCGTCAAGACCGCCCACGCCCAGCGCCAGATCGCGCCGCAGGCTTTGCCGGCAGCCGTGATGGCGCGGCCGCCGTGCGGCTGCCGGACCCCGCGGCGAGCGGGTCGCGTGGCCCCGACTCAACGCAGTGTGACATATGTCTCACCAGTACAAGCAACCCCGAATAGCACAACTCATCGGAAAAGTACAGGTCCGAACGGGTCAGGACGGTGTGACTACCGCGTCTCACTCAAGGTAGCCGGAAGAGTCTCGCGCGAGAGGGGGGCCGGCTTGAGGGAGTCACGACCGCACTTCGGCGAACGAACCGCCGGGACGCCCGCGCGCGCGGCGCGCACCCGCGTCCGTGGCATCGGCGGCCGGTCGATCGCGGCGATCGTTGGTGTTGCGCGGATCATCGGCGGGCTCGTCTCCGGTGTTGCCAGGCGCTCCTCCAAGCGATCTCGTCGCGCGCTGGCCGCCGCGGCGGCGCTGGCGCTTGGTGTGGCGATCCTCTCCGGCGTGGGCAGCTCCGGGCCGGCCGGCGCGGCCGAGCTCAATCCGAGCCCGATCCAAACTGTGACCATCACCGCGGACAGCCCCCCGGTGTATGTCAACAATATTGTCACCGTCGATGTGACCTTTGCGATTCCGGCGAATACCGCGCACCCCGGGGACACATTCACCCTGACAGTGCCGGACCCGCCGCTGGTGCCGGTGCCGAGCACGGGGTTCCCGCTGACCAACGGTGAGGGCGGGTCGAATATCGGGACCTGCGTGATCTCCGGCCAAACCATGACGTGCACCCTGTCGTCCACTTATGACTCGACGCAACCGGTGAGCAATGGGGAGATATCGTTTTCGGTGGTGGCGGTGGCGGCGACCGATCTGGGAGCCCCGGTCGTGTTCACGATCAACGGTCGGACAATAGACTCGGACGTGCCGGGCGGTCAGATCGTGCCCAACTCCGATACTCCCCAGCCCCCAGGCCCGGCGCCAAGTACTCCGACGAAATTTGGGGGCGGATACGCCACCGGCTTGTGGTGGGTCGCGATGGTCCCGGCCGCCCGGCTGCCCGCTGGCGACCCGGTGCAGCTGACCGACACCATGAGCAACTCGGTGGTGGACCCGTGGTCGGTCACTATTTGGGCGATTCCGAACACGGACTACCGCGGCAACGATCCGGCCGGCCAGACGTATTACACCAACATGGGATACCAGCTGTGCAATTCGGCAGTTCCATCTTGTACCACCGCTGCGGGCACGTTCCAGGTGGCGCAGTCCACCACGACCACCGCCAACGACACGGTCACCATAACTTTGAACGCACCAAAACATAGCGGGTACACATATTTCATCGCGTACAGTTCGACCACCCCAACCACTTCCGGCGGTGGCGGTGTGACCGTGACCAACACATTGACCGGATCCTCACCGGGCGCCGTGACCGGGTATGTGGTGGTCAACGCCAGCGGGTCCGGTTTCCAGAACACGCCGCACATGGTTTTGACAAAGCAGGTGTGCGACGCCTACGACGCGAGCAATCAACCGACTTGTACCGTCAGCGATGACGCGGGCTGGGTAAAGTCGGCCACCATCCCGAACGGCGCGGACGCGCTATGGCGAGTGACCGTCGCCAACGACGGGAACACCGCGCTGACCCAGGTGCGGTTCTCCACCGAGGCGCTGTCCGGCGGGACGGGCTACGCGGCTGCCGGGGTTGCGCCGGATCCGAGCGGGACCTACTCGGTGGGCGTGCTGGCCATCGGCGAGTCCAAGAGCGTCCTGTTGCCAAGGACCACCGGGGTGACCGAAACCGTCACTGCGATCACGAACACCGCGCAGGTGTCTGGCTTGCCGTCGGACACCTCGGGGAATCCCACCTCGAGCACCCCAGTGGTTTCCAACACGGACACCGCGGACGTGCTCGCCAACGCCCCATCGACACCGGCTAACTGTGGCAACAGCGACATTTTCATCGAGTCCACCGCGATGGCGGCGAACGCGCCGATCTACCTTCTTCGCTACGACACCAGCGGCAATATGCGGCCGGGGTACCCGTTGCTGTTGCAGGGCGGCGCGCAGTCCCGGCCCGGGGAATACCCGTACGGGGACATCGCCATCACTGTCGACGAGGCCTTGGTCTACGCGATCACCGATGAGGGGGACGTGCTGGACGTGTTCAGCACGACGACCGGCCTGCTGGTCCGTTCGATCACCGTCACCGGCCTGCCGTTGTCTGGCGAGACCTGGAACGCGCTGTCGTTCGACCCCGACGGGAATCTGTTGACCGGAGGCCTGCACACCTCTGGTGTCTACCGGATCGACATGTCCACCGCGGCGACCGGAACCGTGACCGCGACTCAGTTCGTCACTTATCCCACGGCGACCCCGGCGTTCACGTCGGCCGGCGACTTCATGACCGTGACCGGCGGGGACATCATCGCCTCGGCCACCAACAACGCCTCCACCGCCGACCCCACCTACCTGATGCGGCTGCACCCCAACGGGGACGGGACGTACACATCCTTCGAGATCGGGACCATCCCGATGTCCTGGGGTCTGGCGAAATCGGGCGGCAACATCTACAGCGCAGCGGCCTACACCCGCCAATTGCAGCGGATCACGATCGCCGACCTGCCGACCACGCAGCCGGCGAGCGTCGACGCGTTGCCTTACACGACCATGGCGACATACACCGGCACGGGTGATTCCTGGTGGGGGGCCGGGTCGGCCGAGGACGGCGCCCCGGACTGCGAGCCGGGCACCTACGGCATGTCGAAACAAGCCAACCCGGCGTCCGGCGCGGAGGTGTCGCCGGGCAGCACGATCACCTACACCGTGACGGCCACGGCCAACGACAAACCGGTGGACGGCATCGTGCTCACTGACGACCTGTCGAATGTGCTCAACCACGCCACGTTCGTGCCCGGTTCGGCCCAGTTGAGCATCGGCGGCGGCGCGCCAGCTAGCGTGCCCGATCCCGTGAGCAACCAGCTGGTGACCGCGTCGTTCGATCTGGACGCGAGACAGTCCGCGGTCTTGAGCTACAAGGTGACCGTCGCCTCGGACGCGTGGTCGGCGACGTTGAACAACGCGGCCTGGGGCTACCCGGACCCGGTGTCGAGCTGCGGCCGCCAAGGCGATCCGTGCCGCACCACACACACCACGCCGGCCCGGGGCACCTACACCTTGGCGAAAGTCGCGGATCCGCCGTCCGGGTCGGTGGTGTCGCCGGGGGACACCATCACCTACACCGTCACGGCCGTCGCCAGCGGCAATGTGGTCAACGGACTGGTGGTCACCGACGATCTGTCCAGCGTGCTCAACCACGCGACGTTCGTGTCCGGGTCGGCGAAGCTGAGCGTCGCCGGCGGCGCGGCCAGCAGCGTGGCCGATCCGGGCAGCGACCACCTGCTGGTGACATCGGCGTTCAACCTGCCCGCCGGCGCATCTGCGGTGCTGACCTACCAGGTGCGGGTGGATTCGGACGCCTGGTTGGTCACCTTGCGCAACTCGGTGACCGGCATGGCCGGCGGCTCCCAGCCGCCGCAATCATGCGACCCGTGCAGCACGACCCACACGACACCGGGCGTGCTGAACATCGAGAAGGAGGGCAAGGACTGGAGCGGGGCCTGGCAACCGATATCAGGCTCGACGTTCGAGCTGCTCGCCGACGACCACGGATCCCCCGGCAGTGTCATCACGACGCTGGCACCCGAATCGATCGGCCAAGGCTTGTTCCAGATCGCCGGGGTCGTCCCCGGAACGTGGTATTGGCTGTCGGAGACCAAGGCCCCGCCCGGATTCGAGTTGCTGGCCGAACCGGTGCGGTTCACCATGGGTGCCGACGGCACGGTCACCCTGGGCCAGGGATCGGGGAGCTTGGTGACCCTGGACCAGGACTCGACCGGACGTTACGTGCTGCTCGTGCAAGACGTGTCCGCGCCTGCTCTGCCAGCCGCGGGAGGGCATGGCTCAACCCCGTACGTGGTCACTGGCGGAGTTCTTCTTCTGTTCGCGATCCTTGTTCTGCTCACGATCCTTATGGGGACCGTCCCACGGCGGCGAGTCGCGCGCCGATGGCGCTAGCAGTTGTCGATGACCAGGGTGTTTGAGCGCCCAATGAACGGTGGGCGGCGCGGCATCTAGTCGATCTCCGACAGGCCCCGGCGGCAGAAGGCGAGCGCCTCGGCGAGGTCGGCCTCGCGCGCCGCGCGCCCGATCGCGCGCCGGGTGCTCACCTCCACGATGACCGCGCCGCTGAACCCCTGCCGCGGCAGTCGGGCGAGCGCCTGCGCGCACGGCTGGTTCCCCCGGCCCGGCACCAAGTGCTCGTCGCCGCCCGTGCCAACCCCGTCGGCCAGGTGCATGTGCGCCAGCCGGTCGCCCATCGCGGTCATCATCGCCAGCGCGTCCGACCGGGAGGCCGCGGTGTGCGACAGGTCGAGCGTGTAGTCCCGGTAGCCGGTCTCGGCCACATCCCAACTGGGCCGGTACACCGACATCTCGACATCGGGCCAGCGCAACGGCAGCCGACCCGGGACCCGATCGGACAGCCAGCCGGCCGGCCCGCCGAGCCGCTGGCCCCGCTGCCGCGCCGGGTACATGTTCTCCACCGCGAAGCGCACGGCGGTCTGCTCGGCGAGCTCGGCCAACAAGACGGGAAACCGGCGGGCGTGCTCGCGCTGCCACACAAACGGCGGGTGGGCGACGACGACCGGCGCGCCGAGCGCTTCGGCCGCCGCGTAGGCGCGCCGCAGCTTGGCCTCGGGATCGGTGGACCACACCCGTCCGGTGACGAACAGGCAGGGCGCGTGCACGGCGAGCACGGGCACGCCGTGCTGGTCGGCCAGCTGGCGCCAGGCGGCCGGGTTCTGGCTGTCGGGGTCCGTGCCCACCATCACTTCCACGCCGTCGTAGCCGAGCCGGGCCGCGATCTCGAACGCGACCGCAGTCGACTCCGGATACACCGAGGCGGTCGACAGCCCGACCTTGATCGGCGCGCCGCCGGTCGCCGGGCACGGCTCCGCCTCGGCGCCGCTGATCGAGTCCGGTCGCATGACGCCGACCATAACGCGCCGGCACGTACGCTCGCGGGGTGCCCGCACCCAGCAGCGGAGAGACGAGCGGACCCAGCCGCCGGCCCGCGCCTCCGACCCCAGCGCGCCGACCGCCGCGTTCCAGCGCACCGGCGCCGAGGCCGGCGCCGACACCCGAGGTGCCGTTGGACTTCCCGCGCGAATGGGTGGAGTTCGCCGATCCGGCCGACCCCGCGCACCTGATCCGAGCCGACCTGACCTGGCTGTGTTCGCGGTGGATCTGCGTTTTCGGGCGTGGCTGCCAAGGGATCGACGGCACGGCCGATCTCGGCTGCTGCGCGCATGGGGCGTTCTTCTCCGACACCGCCGACGCCAAACGGGTCAACCGCCACGCCCGCGAGCTCACCCGCGCGGATTGGCAGCGCTACGACGACGGGCACCGCCGCGACGGCCGGCTCGCCATAACTGAGCCGGACAGCATCGGCGCCGAGCGCCGCCAACGCACCAGAATCATCGACGGCGGCTGCGTGTTCGCCAACCGCTCCGACTTCACCGCCGGGGCGGGGTGCGCGCTGCACGTGCTCGCCTTGCGCGTCGGCCGCTCACCGATCCAGACCAAGCCAGAAGTGTGCTGGCAGCTGCCGATCCGCCGAGCCCAGGAATGGGTGGACCGCCCCGACGACACCCGAATCCTGGTCTCCACCATCTCGGAGTTCGACCGCCGTGGCTGGGGGGAGGGCGGGCACGACCTGGCCTGGTATTGCACCGGTGCGCCAGCGGCGCACATCGGAACGGCGCCGCTCTACCAGCGCTGCGCCGCCGAATTGACCGAATTGCTCGGCGCTCCCGCGCACGCCGAGCTGGCGCGGCTGTGCGAGGCCCGCCTGCGCTCCCCCATGATCGCCGCGCACCCCGCCACCACCGCCGCGCGCCCCGTCACCACCGCCGCGCACCCCGCCGCCACTGCCGCGACCTCGCGTTAAGCCGGCGTCTGCGGGGCGGAACACGGTACGGTCAAGGCACCACCACGTCACCACAGCCGGTGACCGTCGCAGGGAGGCTGCCTTGGCTCTGTTCCGCGGACAGTTCATCGACATAGTCGAGTTCCTCGACTCGAGCCGTGACACCATCGTCTGGCGATTCCCCCGGCAGGGCAACGAGATCAAGATGAACGCGAAACTCGTGGTCCGCGAGGGGCAGGTCGCGGTCTTCGAGAATGAGGGCACCATCGCCGACGTGTTCGTGCCCGGCACATACACCCTGGAAACCAAGAACATGCCTATCCTGAGCGATCTGAAGGGGTGGAAGTACGGGTTCAACTCGCCGTTCAAGGCCGAGGTCTACTTCGTCGCCACCCGCGTGTTCACCGATTTCAAATGGGGCACCCAGAACCCGATCATGCTGCGCGACCCAGAGTTCGCGATGGTCCGGGTGCGCGCCTTCGGCACCTACGCGCTGCAGGTGATGGATCCGGTGCTGCTGCTGCGCCAGCTGGTCGGCACCGACCCGCAGTTCCGCACCGACGAGATCGGCGAGTACCTGCGCCAGAACATTGTCGGCAAGCTGGCCCCCGCGCTCGCCGAGGCGAAGGTCTCGGTGCTCGACCTGGCCGCGAACCAAACCGACATCGCGGCCAAGCTGGCCACCACGCTGACCGCCGACTTCGCCGCCATGGGCATCGGCATCCCCCGGTTCGTCATCGAGAACGTGTCGCTGCCACCGGAGG
>WQZC01000123.1 GCA_009780925.1 Actinomycetes bacterium
GAGCGCAGATAGGTGCACGCGGTGCGCACCCCGCGTCCGGCCAGCTGCCGAACCACGGCCGCGCCGATGCCACGCGACCCGCCGGTGACGAGCGCCACCCGCCCTGGGTCCGGCGCCCGCTCCGCGCCCTCCGGCGCCCGGGCCGCGCCCTCCGGCACCCGCGCTGCGCCCTCCGGCACCCGCTCCGCGCCCTCCGGCACCCGCTCCGCGCCCTCCGGCGCCCGGGCTGCGCCCTCCGGCGCCCGCGCTGCGCTCCCTGGCGCCCGCGTCGTGCCCGCCGGCAACGGATCCGCACCCATGACTAAATGTGCTGCGCGCGGATCTCGCGCTTGAGGATCTTGCCCGCGGCCGACATCGGCCAGGCGTTGACGAGTTCCAGGCTGCGCGGGCACTTGTAGCCAGCGATCTCCTGCTTGGTGAACTCGCGCAGCTCCTCCAGGGTGAGCGTCGCGCCCGGGGCCAGCTCGACCACGGCGTGCACCCGTTCCCCCCACGTCTCGTCTGGCCGGCCGACCACCACGCACTGCATGACGGCGGGATGGCGGGCGATCGCGTTTTCCACCTCGATGGAGTACACGTTCTCCCCACCGGTGATGATCATGTCTTTGATGCGGTCGACGATGTACACGTAGCCGTCCTCGTCCATGTACCCGCCGTCGCCGGTGTGCATCCAGCCGTTGCGCAGCGCGTACGCGGTCTCCTCCGGTTTGTTCCAGTAGCCGAGCATCACCAGGTCGCCGCGCGCGACGATCTCGCCGACCTCGCCGCGCGGTAGCTCGTGGTCCTCGCCGTCGACGATCTTCACCTCGGCGTAGGAGATGGGGCGGCCGCCGGACCGGCGGTGCACCGGATGGTCATGGTCGGCGTCGCGCAGTATGGTGACGCTGGGCGACAGCTCGGTCTGGCCGTAGGCCTGCACGAACCGCGCCGACGGGAACGCCTTGCGGGCGCGCGCCAGCACCGCTTCGCTGATCGGCGACGCGCCGTAAAGGATGAGTTCCAGGCTGGAGCGGTCGTACTGGGTCAGGTCGGGGTGGTCGGCGAGCATCTGGATCATGGTGGGCACCAGCAGCACCATGGTGATCTTGTCGTCGTTGATCGCCCTCAGCACGTTCGCCGGGGTGAACTCCGACAGCGCAACCGACGCCTGGTCCTGCAGCATGGCGGCGATCCATGCGCCGAAGCCGGCCAGATGGAACGCCGGCGCGGCGAGCAGCTGCGCGCCGCGCACCGGGTAGTGCCCGACCGAGGCGGCGGCGATCGAGTTGAGCATGATGCCGTCGTGGCTGAGCATCACGCCCCGCGGCTCGCCGGTGGTGCCGCCGGTGTAGAACAGCCCGAGCAGGCTCGCCCCGCCCCGCTCGGCGTCCGGCGCCGGCTCGGCGGCGAGCAATTGCGACAGCGGGACCATGCCGTCCGGGGTGGGCAGGTCGCCCATGTGCACCACGTGGCGCAGCCCGGGCGCCGCCGCGCGCAGCGGCTCGATGAGGTCGAGGAACAGGTCGCCGACAATGACCGTCTCGACGCCCGCCTCGATCAGCGAGAACGCCATCTCCTTGATCGACCAGCGGTAGTTGACCGGCACGATGATTCCGTCCGCCCAGGCCACGCCCGCCGCGGCGTGGAAGAAAAGGTCGGTGTTGACGTCGATCAGCGCGACCCGGTCGTCGTGCCGCACGCCGAGTGACCGCAAGCCACCGGCGATGCGCGCCGCGCGCTCTTCCATCTCGGCGTTGGTGGTGACGTGCCCCTGGTAGATCGTGAACGGTTCGGCGGGGCTCACCCGGGCGCGGCGGTGGAGCTGCTGGGTCAGATACATGGAATCTCCCCGTTTGAAGGTGGGTGGTCTGGTCCGGCCGAGTCGGCGTTGAGTCGGGTGCGGTTCAGTCTGGGTTGTGTGGGTCGGGTCCGGTTGGCGTCGGCCGGGTTGGGCCGCGTCCGCGCGGCGCGGCTGGGTCAACGCGGCGCGGCCGGGCGTCGGGCGCTAGAGCGCGCGGGAGACCAGGTCCTTCATCGTCTCGTTCGAGCCGGCGAAGATCATCGAGGCGCGGGCGTCCTGGTACATCCGCGCGATCGGGTACTCGCGCATGTAGCCGTAGCCGCCGAACAGCTGCAGGCAGCGATCGACCAGCTTGACGTGCTGGTCGGACAGCCACCACTTCACCATCGCGGCGGTGGTGGTGTCCAGGAAACCGTCGAGGTGGCGCTGGATCGCCGAGTCGACGAACACCCGCGCCACATGCGCGGTGGTGGCGCACTCGGCGAGGACGAACTTGGAGTTCTGGAAGTCCCACAGCGACTTGCCGAACATCGACCGGGTCTTGACGTACTCGGTGGTCAGCGCCACCGCGGTCTCCATACTCGCCACCGCGGTGATGCCGACGATCAGCCGTTCCTGGGCCAACTGGGTCATCAGCTGCCCGAAGCCCTTGCCCTCCACTCCGCCGAGCAGGTTGCCGGCCGGCACCCGGGCGTCCTGGAAGAACAGCTCGGAGGTGTCCGCGCCGGGTTGTCCCACCTTGTCCAGGACGCGGCCGCGCACGAAGCCGGGGCACTGGTCGGCCTCCACGACGATCAGCGACACGCCCTTGGCCCCAGCCGCCGGGTCGGTTTTCACCACGGTGACGATCAGGTTGGCGCTCTGGCCGTTGCTGATGAAGATCTTGTTGCCGTTGATGACGTAGTCGTCGCCGTCGCGGACCGCCCGGGTGCGGATCGCCTTGAGGTCCGAGCCGGCGTCCGGCTCGGTCATGGCGACTGCCGCCACCCACTCGCCGGAGGCGAGCTTGGGCAGCCAGCGGTGCTTTTGCTCCTCGGTGCCGTAGGCGAGCAGGTAGTGCGCCACGATGCCGGAGTGCACGCCGAAGCCCCAGCTGGAGTCCCCGGCGCGCGCGAGCGCCTCCAGCACGGCGAGTTCGTGCGCGAACGTGCCGCCGCCCCCGCCGTACTCAGTGGGGATCGAGCAGCACAGCAGGCCGAGCTCGCCGGCCTTGCGCCACACCTGCGCGTCAACCCGGTGTTGCTCCTCGAACCGCTCCCGGTGGGCCGCGATCTCGGTGGCGATGAACTCGTCGGCGAGCTCGCCGAGGGCGAGCACCGACTCGTCCTTCCACGCCGAGGTGTAACTGCGCGCCGAGATGTTGCTGGGGGACAGATGCTCAAGTGCCATGGTTGGTTGTCGACCTTCCTAGCGGTTCAGTGGCCCCGTGACTCGGCGCGCACGGCGGCGATGCCGTCCGAGCTCACCAGCTCGCCGCAGCGGGCCAGGGTCGCGGCGTGGCCGAGGTTGTGCAGCGCTAGCGCCGATTGCAGGGCGACGCTTTGGCCTTGTGCGTCCAGGGTGCGGTTGACGCTCTCCTTGGCCAGCCGCAGCGCGAAGCTCGGGCGCCGGGCGATCTTGATCGCCAGGTCCAGGGTGAACCGCTCCAGCTCGGCGAGCGGCACCACATGGTTGACCATGCCAAGCCGGTGCGCCTCCGCCGCGGTGATCGGCTCGCCGGTGAACAGCATCTCGCGCGCCTTGCGGTGGCCGACCTCCCAGACGTGGGTGAAGTACTCCACGCCGTTGACGCCGAAGGCGGTCACCGGGTCGGAGAAGGTGGCGTCCTCGGACGCCACGATGATGTCCATCGGCCACAGCAGCATCAGCGCGCCGGCGATGGCCCGTCCCTGCGTCGCCGCGATGGTCGGCTTGGGCAGGTCGCGCCAGCGCCGGCAGAGCCCCAGGTAGGCGTCGCACTCGAAGGCGTAGTGCCCCTCCGCGCCGCCGGCGTCCAGGTGACCGCCCATGGTGGCCACCGGCTTGCCGTCGGGCACGTAGAACCCGTCCTTGAGGTCATGCCCGGCGGAGAAGTCGGCGCCATCCGCCGCCAGGATGATCACCTTGACGGCGCCGTCATTGGCCGCGTCGCACAGCGCCCGGTCCAACTCGTAGAGCAGCGGCGGGTGCTGCGCGTTCTTCTTCTCCGGCCGGGCCAGCACCAGCCGGGCCACCCCCGCGGCCGGATCCTCGCGGCGGATGAAGGCGCTCACCCGAGGAAGCCGCCACCGGTGACGATGATCTGACCGCTCACGTAGTCGGCCTCGGGGTAGGTGAGCATCACGACCGAGCCGGCCGCCTCGTCGGGAGTGCCGGCCCGCCCGAGCGGGATGGCAGCCTTCATGTGCTCGAGCACCTGCGGGTTGACGCCGACCTTGATCTCGCGTCCCGCGATGTCGATGGTCGCGTCGCCGCCGGCGCTCACCTCGGTCAGCCGGGTCTCGATGAACCCGAACGCGACCGCGTTGACGTTGACGTTGTAGCGGCCCCACTCCTTGGCCAGGGTGCGGGTCATGCCGATGATGCCGGACTTGGCCGCCGCGTAGTTCACCTGGCCGGCGTTGCCGTACAGCCCCGCCACCGAGGAGATGTTGACCACCTTGCGGTGCACTCGGCGGCCCTGGGCGGCCTCGGTCTTGGCGGCTTTGCTGATCAACGGTTGGGCGGCCCTCAGGATGCGGAACGGCGCTTTGAGGTGCACGTCCAAGATGGCGTCCCACTGCTCGTCGCCCATCTTCTGAATGACGGTGTCCCAGGTGTAACCGGCGTTGTTGATGATGATGTCCAGGCCGCCGAAGTTCTCCACGGCGGCGCAGACGAATCCGTCGCCGAACTCGGGCGCGGTGACGCTGCCGGGGAATGCGACCGCCCTGCCGCCGGCGGCGGCGATCTCGGCGACCACTGCCTCGGCGGGGTCCTGGTCGAGGTCGTTGACGACGACGCTGGCGCCTTCCGCGGCCAGCTTGCGCGCGACCGACCGGCCGATGCCCCGGCCCGCGCCGGTGACGATGGCGACTTTTCCGTCGAGCTTGCCCATTATGGTTCCTTCCTGATTGCCTGTTGAAGTTTGTTTTCGGGCCGGCCTCACGGGCCCCGATCGACGGGCCCGACCGTCTGGGCCGACCCGTCTGGGCCGACCCGTCTGGGCCGAGTCGGGTGGGCCGACTCGTGTGGCCGGACCGTGGGGTCGACCCCAGTGGGTCCGCCCGTCGCTAGGGGCCGGCGGGTTGGTCGATGGCGACGACCGCGCTGCCGGCAAGGGTGGTGGCGCCGTCGGCGAGCTTGACCGCCAGGCTCAGCGTGGCCAACCGCTCGCCCGCCGACTCCTCGATCGATTCCACTTTGGCGTGGCAGGTGGGCTGCCCGTGCAGCGGGGTGATCGAGGTGAAGCGGACGCCGTATTCGCGCACCTGCTGCTGCGGCACGATCTGGGTGACCAGCCGGGCCAGGTAGGCCATGGAGAGCATCCCTTGGGCGAACACGTCGTCCAAGCCGGCAGATTTCGCCACGTCGAGATCGATGTGGATCGGGTTGTGGTCCCCAGACGCGCCGGCGAACAGAGCCAGGGTGGCGCGGGAGATGGGTTCGATCACGAGGGGCTCGAACTCGTGGCCCACGGTCCAGGTGGTGTCGGTCATGCCAGTGGTGTCGGTCATGCCAGCCTCCTAGCTGAGGGTGAGTTCGCGCACGATGATCGTCTCCACGGCGTCGGCGACGAGTTCGGCGTCTTGGTTGGTGAAGCGGGCGGTGCGGACGATGAACTGCAACGCGCCGCCTCGCTTGTCGTAAATGTCAGTGATGGTCGGCGTGGAAGTGAGTTCGTCGCCCGCGTATGCCATCCGATGGTAGGTGAACTCTTGTGACCCGTGCAGCACTGTGCGCAGATCGATCCCAAGCTCCGCCATCCAGGCGAACGGGTCGGGGTGCTCCAACGCGATCGCGGTGAAGAACGAAGGCGGAACCGGAAGATCCCGATGCCCCGCCCGCTGCGCGGCGTCCAGATCGGTGTAAACCGGGTCGGTCTGCCCAGTCGCTTTGGCGAAGAAGCGGAGCCGGCTGCGGGAGATGAGCAGCGTCTCCCCCGGGTATTCACGCCCGATTAGGCCTCGGTCGAGTGCCATGACCAGTGGTTGCCCCTTCTAGTCGGTGATGCCGTCGATGGTGCGATGGTGTGGATATCGGTGCATATGTTGGTAATGCGTGCGATGTTGCGGTGCTGGCTCAACCATTGCGTCCGGCTCCTGGGTTGCGAATGACCATATAGCGCATCCGCCCTATGTCAAAGGTGGTGACGAGGCGTGTTCCGCGCCATACGCGTAGTTGATGTTGGCGGCTCGATCCGGGTCGCCCGGGCGCCGCGTGCCGTCGTTGGTGGCGCTGGTGCCGGTCGGGCCGGTGGCACCGGTGGCGCCGGTGCCGGTCGGGTCGGTGGCGCCGGTGCTGGTGGCGCCGGTGCTGGTGGTGGTGGCGGTGGAGCCCTGTCCGGTCAGGCGGCGCGCGTGCTCGCGGCCGATGCCACCACCAACTCCGGTGGCGGTGGCCATCATGCCGTCCAGTCGCGCCATCGGGCTCCTCTCCGCTGATCCGCTCGCGTCCCACAATGTGAACGGCCACTAGCGTGACGCCCATCAGATAGTCTCGCTGACAGCCCGGGAAGTCAAGGGCCAGCCACGATGTGTTGCAACGGTTATTAGGACATCCCTACCTGATGCCGGGTGTCGGGAGCGAGCTCCGGAAGCTGGCTTCCAGGCTTGACGGCACTGTTTCGGCCGGCCGTGCCGGCCACGGTCCTGGAGCCGAACATGACTGGAACCCCAACGGCTGCTGCCGGGACGCTCGCCAAGCGGGTGCGCGCGTTCATTCGTGCCGAGGTGCTGGCGATCGATGACGAGTTCAACGGCGACATCGCTGCCGCCGGCGGTGAGGCGACCCGCGCGCGGTTGCAGGGCCTGGCCCGGGCGGCGGGCCTGCTCACTCCGCACGGTCCGGTCGAGCTCGGCGGGCTCGGTCTGAACATGACCGACCGCGCCCCGGTCTTCGAGGAAGCGGGGTATTCGCTGTTCGGTCCGCTCCGCGCTCGCCATAACCGAGCCCGTTCCCGGGGCCGGCTTCCACATCATCTTCGCCCGCACCCCGGGCGGCGCGATGATGTTCGTCTGCCCTGCCGACCGCGCGGGCATCGAGTTGGTCCGACGGTTGCCGACCATCGATCGGTCGATGATCGGCGGGCACGCGGAGGTCCGCTACACCGACCTGTTCGTTGGCGACGACGAGGTGCTCGGCGAATTGAACTTGGGGTTCCGGTATGCGCAGGTGCGTCTCGTGCCGACTGGGATGACGCACCTGATGCGCTGGCTGGGCGCGGCCCGACGGGCGCACGAGGCGGCGGTGCGCTGCGCCGTCGGGCGCGCCGTGTTCGGCTCCCGGCTGGCCGATCTGGGCCTGGCGCAGCAACTCATCGCGGACAACGAGATTGACCTCGCGGCCACCAGGGCGCTGCTGATGCGCGCCTGCGCCGAGCTGGACGCCGGCGACAAGGCGCCCAAATCCACCTCGATCACCAAGACCTTCGCGGCGGAGGCGCTGCACCGGGTGGTGGACCGGTCCACCCAGCTGTGCGGCGGGATGGGCGTGTGGGCCGATCTGCCGATCGCCAAGATCCTCCGTGACATTCGACTGTTCCCTATTTATGACGGGCCGTTCGAGGCGTATCACTGGTCGATCGCCCGGCGCGCGGTGCGCGAGCTCGCCCGCCGGCGGGAATCGCGCGGATAAGATCCTGAGGTGCCTCCCCGTCGGTTGTATCTGTCATCATTTCGACTCGGCGACCACACCGACCGACTGGTGACGATGGTTGGCTCGGGTCGGCGAGCGGCTGTTATCGCCAATGCTTTGGACGCGCAAAACGCCGAAACTCGACGGGTCTGGGTGTGCCGAGAATTGGCGGACCTTACCGCGCTCGGATTTCGAGCCGAGGAACTCAACCTTCGCATGCCTGCGGCAGCGGAGTTGATCGCTGGTAACTGTTTAGGGTGTGGTGGGTAGCCAGGTGTTTTCGGGGGTGAAGAGGCTGGTGATGGCGGTGAGGGGTGTGGTGAGGTGTTTTCGGGCGGTGGCGAGGTAGGAGCGTATGGCGGCGAA